>JBDOKE010000120.1:0-4942 GCA_039833815.1 Methanobacteriota archaeon
CCCGCCTTCCTCGAGCTCAACCGGGAGCGGCTGGAGGCGTACCGGCGGGCCCGGAACAGCGCCGAGGTCGTGCGGGCGCAGGAGCGCTTCCTGCCGAAGGAGGCCCGGCGACAGGGTTAAAGTCGGGCGACCCCGCGCTCCCGGTGGGGTGAGGGAGAATGGCCCGGTTCCCGGAGGCCGAGGCCCGACTGTTCAACAAGCTCATCTGCATGCGGTGCAACGCCAGGAACCCGCCGGACGCCACCAAGTGCCGGAAGTGCGGGTACAAGGGGCTGCGGCCCAAGGCCAAGGAGCCGCGAGGCGGCTAGCGGCGCGAGGGGATGCGCATGGGCGTCTTCGAGGGGCTGCGGGAGCGCTCCCCCTGTCACCTCACCCTGCTCGACCCGGTGGACGTCGGGCCCGGGGAGGTCGAGCGGGTCCTGGAACCGCTGCTCGAGGCCGGCACGGACGCGATCATGGTCGGTGGATCCACGGCCCACGCCCGCCAGGTCGAGGCCGTGGTGGACGCGGTCAAGGACGTGACCGACCGCCCGGTGATCCTCTTCCCCAACGGCCCTGAGGGACTCGCCCCCAACGCGGACGCGGTCCTCTTCATGAGCATGCTCAACTCCCGGAGCACGTACTACCTGATCGAGGCCCAGGTGAAGGGCGCCCCGCTCGTCGAGGAGTTCGGGCTCGAGAGCATCCCAACCGGCTACCTGGTTCTGGGCGAGTGGGGCACGAGCGTCTCCGTCGTGGGCGACGCCCGGGTGCTCCCCTTCGACCGGCCCGAGCTGATCGTCGCCCACGCGCTCGCCGCCAAGCACCTGGGCATGCGCGCCGTGTACCTGGAGGCGGGGAGCGGCGCGCCCGAGCCCGTGCCGCCCGAGATCGTGAGGCGCGTCGCCGAGGTCGGGCTGTTCACCATCGTCGGCGGCGGGATCCGCGACCCCGACGTCGCCCGCGAGCTCGCCCGCGCGGGCGCGGACGCCATCGTCACCGGCACGGCCGTCGAGAAGGACCCAACGCTCGCCGCCCGGATCGTTGAGGCCGTCAAGTCCTAGGGGACCACCCATGCGCGCCGCCGTCCTCCTCAGCGGCGGCAAGGACTCCGTCCTCGCCGCCCACCTCGCCGCCGAGCGGGGCTACGAGCTCACCCACGGTCTCACCGTCGTCCCCTCGGACCCAGAGAGCACGATGTTCCACGTGCCGAATGCGGACCTCGGGACCCTCGTCGCCGAGGCGATGGGCCTTGAGCCGGTGAGGGTGCGCTCCGGCCGCGACGACGACGCCGACCTCGGGGAGCTGGCCCGCATCCTTGAGGCGCTCGACGTGGACGCCCTCGTCTCCGGGGCGATCGCCTCCCGATACCAGAAGGAGCGCCTCGACCGCGTCTGCGAGGAGCTCGGGATCGAGCCCGTGCACCCGCTCTGGGGCATGGACCCCTTCGAGGAGCTTGAGCTCCTCCTCGAGCTCGATTTCGAGGTCGTGATCGTCGCCGTCGCCGCGGCCGGACTGGACGCGTCCTGGCTCGGCCGAAGGCTCGACGAGGCGGCGGTTCGGGACCTCCGCAGGCTGCACGACCGGTACCGCGTGCACCCGGCGGGCGAGGGTGGCGAGTACGAGACCCTCGTCCTCGACGCCCCCCTGTACCGGGAGCGGCTCGTCATCGAGCGCGTCGTTAGGCGGTGGGAGGGCGACTCCGGGTACCTGGAGATCCGGAAGGTGCGCACGGAGTCCAAGAACCCCCGCGATGATCGGACTGAGCTACGGCGAGCCCTCGCGCGATGAGCGGGGACACGGGGGTGAGCACCCGTCGGGCGACCCGAGAAGGGGCGGGCGGATGAGCGGGCTGAACTCGGCCGAGCCCCTCCGATGAGGAGGGGACCACGGGGCGACGCCCGCGGCACCTCACGGGATGATGAGCGCTCCCGATACGGTTTCCCGCGGACGGGTGACGAGTGCGGGACCCATCTGACCCTACTCCCCGTCCTGCTCCCGCTCCTCCTGCTCCTGACGCGCCCGGCCACCGCCGACGTGGTCGTGGACGTCGTGCCCTACGTGGACAGTGACGCCTGGTCGGGGGAGCACGTGGCCGCGCTGCGGGACTTCCTGTCCTGGTGCGAGCGGCACCGCGTGAGGGTGGCCGCCTTCCACTACAACCTCTGCGAGCGAACGGCCCCCGGCATCACCCAGGTAATCCGCGAGTTCGCCAACCGAGGCGTCATCACGCTCGTCGGCTCGCACTCCGCCTCGCACGCGATGGGTGGGCTGCCGCCCGCGGTCCAGTACTGGGAGCTGGTGGTGAGCCTGGACTTCCTGAGGCGCGAGGTTGGTCGCTCGGATCCCGTGCTCTCGGTCCCGTACTGGGTGCTGGACGTGAACACGGTGAGGGCGTGCGCGATGGCTGGCGTTCGGGTGATCGTGGACGGGAACGATCCGGCGCTCCTGGGCCCGGAGCCCGGTCCGTGGTCGTCGGTTCCGGCCCTCTCCCGGCGGCTGGTCGTGGGCTGGTGGGAGGTGGACGGGCGGCGCGTGTATCGGCTGCCCGCGGTGGCCTGGGCGGACCTGTGGGGGGAGGAGCGGTCGGTGGAGCGGGCGTGCGAGCGGGTGCGAGAGGCGGTTGCCGAGCTGGTGAGGCGGGGGTGGTGCCGCGAGGGAGCGCTGACGGTGTGGGTGCTGGTGCACCCGTGGGAGCTGGCGCGGTCGGGGTTTCTGGAGTCGTTTGAGGGGTTCTTGGACCGGGTTCGGTCGGGCGGGTTGGACTTCGAGTGCGGCGGCGTTCGGGTGCGGTTCCGCCTGGCGGACCCGCGGGAGGTGGTGGATCGCGTGAAGGAGTACGTGGCGCGCCCGCTACCGAGCCCGGACCTGCTGAGGATTTTGCAGGCGGAGGGCTTCCTGAGCCCCGATCAGCTGCAGGTTGAGCTGGTGAGGGGGCTGTTGGAGGGCAGGGAGGACGCGGTGAAGGGGCTGCGGGTGCTGGAGGTCTGGAGGCGGTGCATGAGGATCCTGTGGGGGGTGGATGGAGAGCTGCTGGCGCTGACGCGGGCTGGGAGGGTCACCGGCAGGCTTCGGGGACTGGTGGAGAAGGTGGTCTCCGAGGTCTGGAACGACGTGGGCGTGTACTCGGCGATCAGGGAGTGGGGCAACCTCGACGCGGCCCTGGTGTTCGCGCGGCGGATGCTTTCAGACGTGATGGAGCTGGCGGGGGCCGTGGAGTCGGCCTACGCGGAGTTGGTGGCGTCGAGGGGGTCGGGGAAGGGAAGCCCTGGGAGGGGGAGCCGGCGGCGTCCTTGGGTGGTGCCGGTGCCGCCGTTTCGGCCGGTCAGGAGAGGGCGAGGAGGGCCGCGACGGCCTGGCCGAGGGAGAGCCCGCCGTCGCCGGCCGGGACCTCGTGGTGCTCCCGGAGGCCGGGGACGCGCCGTCGGAGCTCGAGCGTGATGATCTCGTTGTTCATCACGCCGCCGGAGGCGAGGACGGGCTCGCTCTCCCGGTGCTCCTCGAGGAGCCGGGCGAAGCCGCGGGCCAGGGCCAGGTGGGCGGTCAGCGCGTAGGCTCGGTTTCCGGTCTCCGCGGCCCGCGCGACGACCTCCGAGGCGTCGAGCCTGCGACCGCGCTTTAGCTCGAGCTCGGGCTCGGGCGCGCGCTCCACGCGGGCCGCGACGGCTTCGAGCTTCATGGCGGGCTCGCCCTCGTACGTGCGCCTGTAGCATACGCCCAGGGCGGCGCTGACCGCGTCGAGGAAGCGGCCGGCGCTCGTGGTGAGGAGCCGGGGTCGCTCCAGCTGCGCCAGCAGGACTTCCAGCTCCCGCTCCCCGTGCTTGAGGGCGTCCGGGTGCTCTCGAAGGTGCCGCTCCAGGAGCTTCCGGATCTCCTCCCGGTCTCGGCCGGAGGCGTGCAGGTGCGCGGCGGTCATGCGTAGTGGGTGATAGGTGGCCGCGTCGCCGCCGGGCAGGGGGACGGGCTCGAGGTGGGCGAGCCGCTCGTAGTCCTCGCCCTCCAGGAGGAGGAGCTCCCCGCCCCAGGCGTTTCCGTCCTCTCCGTACCCGTATCCGTCCATCACCAGGGCGAGGAGGGGTTCCTCGGCCGGGTTGAGCCCGTGCTCGGCGGCGCAGGCGAGGGCGTGGGCGTGGTGGTGCTGGACGCGGACGAGCTCCAGGTCGTGCTCCTCGGCCCAGCGCCGGGCGAGCTGGGTGGTGGGGAAGTTGGGGTGCAGGTCGCAGGCGACGGCGTCCACGTCCTCCCAGTCCAGTCGCAGGAGCCGCATCAGGTGCTCCACGGCCCGCTGGAGGAAGTCTAGGGTGGGGGCCCGGCTCGTGTTGCCGATGTGCTGGCTGAGGTACGCCCGGCCGCGGTGCAGGAGGCAGGCGGTCACGTCCAGCTCGGGCCCGACGGCGACGACGGTGAGGTCCTTCGGGGCCCAGTCGAGCTCGATGGGCTCGGGCACGTACCCGCGGGAGCGGCGGAGGGGGCGGGGCTTGCCCCCCACCGTGCGGACGACGGAGTCGTCGCAGCGGGCCGCGATCCGACGGTCGTGGACGAGGAAGTAGTCGGCAACGCCGCGCAGCCGCTGGAGCGCGTCCCGGTTCCGGATGGCCATGGGCTCGCCGGGCGGGTTGGCGGAGGTCATGACGATGGCGGGTTCGTTGAGGAACCGCCGGAACATGATGTGGTGCAGGCCCGCGTACGGGAGCATGACGCCGACGGTGTGCAGTCCGGGCGCCACGAGGTCGGAGAGCGGGAAGGGCTCACGCTTCGGGAGCACGACGATGGGGCGGATGGGCCCGGTGAGCAGCTTCTCTGCCGCCTCGTCCACGTGGGCGAAGGTGCGGACGTCCTCGAGGGAGCCGGACATGACGGCGAAGGGCTGCTGAGGCCGATTCAGCCGCTTTCGGAGGCGACGCACCGGCTCGTCCTCCGTGGTCTTGCACGCCAGGTGGAAGCCGCCGATCCCCTTGATCGC
>JBDOKE010000121.1:0-3727 GCA_039833815.1 Methanobacteriota archaeon
AACTCCCCCAGCGAGCTCAGGTTCAGCAGCTCGTACGCCCTGGTCTTCTTGACCAGCTCCAGGATCCGCGCCCGGTACACGCTCAGGCCCGAGGACAGGTACTCCCGCAGGAGCTCGAGCAGCTCGCCCCACTCGTCCCCCAGCTCGCACCTGGCCAGCGACTCCGGCAGGTAGTTGACCAGGACGGCCCAGCCCCGCCGCTTCGCGACCAGCGCCTCGGACGGGTCGGCCACGTAGTACGGGTACACCTGCGGGACGTCCTGGATGCAGACCTGGGGGAAGTCCCACCAGGACATGAAGAGGGGCTTGTACGGGAGCCACTCGTACGTGCCGTGCTTGCCCGTGTTCACGATCACGTCCGCGCGGAAGACGCGGGTGAAGTAGTAGTAACAGGCCAGGTAGTAGTGGCAGGGCGGCAGGATCGTGGAGTGGTAGGCCACGCTGATGCCCACGTAGTACCCGCGCGCCGGCTGCGGCGCGACCAGCACGTTCCCGAACCGGATCCCGCGGATCACGAAGTACCTCCTCCCGTCAACCTCCACGAGGTAGCGCGAGCGCTCGGGCGGGCCCCACCCCGTGAACCACCCGTACAGCGCCTCCACCCGCGACCACTTCCGGTACAGCTCCTCGCACCGACGCAGCGCCTCGTCCGCCCGGTCCGGGTCGGTCAGGGCCGAGACGGTGGCCTCCACCAGGGATCGAAGGTCGCTCAGGAACTCCCGACGCTCCCGATCGGACAATTGGAGGTACTGCAGGTGACCCTCCACGTACGCGACCAGCGAGCGCAGCCCGTTCGTCAGCGCCCGGAGCTTCACCGGGTCCATCACGGGCCCGTACCGCCGCACGAAGCGCAGCAGCGTCTCAAGGTATCCGAAGACGCCCTTTTCCACGCACAGCCGGGTCTCCTCCGGCAGGGATCTGTACCAGCGCTCGTACTCGTCCAGCGGCAGCAGGTAGACGTACCGAACCTCCCACCTCTTCCGCACGAACCGGCCGCTCTCGTACGCTAGAAGTTCCAGGTAAAGGCGGCCCCCCGAGCACTGAAGCCGCCTCAGGATGTAGGCCCCGATGTTGGACCCCTCCTCGACCATCAGGCGCCCGAGCGCGTCCGCGAGCGGGCGGATCAGTCGGTACGCTCGCAGGTACAGCTCGAGGGCCCGCTTCCACTCCCCCCTTCTCGCCAACCGCTCCGCCTCCGTCTCCAGCCGGTTAATCTCCAGCAGCGTCTCCCTTACCGATCGCAGCGCGCCCTCGGGCGAACCGGAGCTCAACGCCGGATACAGGGGAGAGTCCCTCGGCACCTCGTCCGCGAACCGCCGGAGGTACTCGACGAACTCCCGCGGGATCTCGACCCGGTACCCGCGCGCCAGCAGCCAGGCGAGGAAGTTGACGATCGAGGCCGGAACGTCCAGCGAGGAGGCGATACCCACGCCCTCCTTGCCCGGCTCCGCGGCCCAGTACAGGATCACCACCCGCTTCTCCGCGTTCGGCTTCAGCCGCAGCCTCACCCACGCGGCCACCCGATCCGCCAGCAGCCTGATCATGGGCGGAATGGGCGTGTCCATGCGCCAAACCCGTCCCAGGAGCGGCCCTGGACCGTCCCTCCTCCACTCGCGGACCGAGATGGGAATGCCCTCGATCATGCCCAGGTTCTCCGGGATCACGACGTGATACAGCGCGGACCAGTCCAGCCCGCTAGGCACCCGCCAGTACGCCTGCCACTCCGTCATCGTGTGCCCGAGCCGCACGGCCTTGATCACGGGCACGCCGAGCGTCTTGAGCAGCCCGACCTCGGGCGAGTCCGGGGCGCGCATTCGGAAGAGGCCGGCCAGGAAGATCACGGCCTGAACGTCCATTTCCCGGATCACCTCGCTCAGTGCCCGCAGGACGCTCTCCGGGTCCCCGTCCAGCAGGTCGTAGTGAAGCGCCAGCACCAGCGGGTTCAACCCTCGCTCTACCAGAGCCCGGCAGAGCTCCCGCAGCGGAGCCGTCCATCCGCACTCCAGGGTGGTCGTGTCGCAGAGGATCAGGACGGAGGGTCCCTTACGCCCGGACTCGCGGGAGAGCACCGACCGGATCAACCCGGAGAGCCGGGACCTCAGCAGCTCGATGAACCACCGGGGATACGCCCGGCTTCCCAGGTAGACGGTCCCGGACCCGTACCGATCGACCGCCTCGCGCAGCTCCCCGGGACTCGGGTCCTCGGGCCGCACGACCGAGTCCCGCTCGTAGTCGTAGCCCTCAACCCATCCGTCGAACGGGTGGAACGGTCCCGGACGCCCGGTGAGCAGGTACTCGAGCAGGCTCCGGAAGTTACGCTCGGAGCGGGACTGAACGTACAGGGAGAGCGGCACCGGCACCCCGTTCCACCGCACCGTCACCTCCTCTAGGTCCCGCGCGCCCGCCGGTGCCGGGAGCACGTTGTCGTAGACGAGGACCCGCGTCCCCTCGGGCAGGTTCTCCAGTATCGAGCCCAGGATCGGGTTGCTGCGGGTGTGAATTAGGAGGAGCGCATCCGCCCGAAGGATCGCGTCCCGGACCGCGTCCGGTGGGACGAGACCCCGGGACACCGCATCCTCGACGACGACCGTGACGGGTAGCCCGGAGGCGGCCCGGGCGGCCGGCAGCCCCACCGACCAGTACCCGGTCACCACGACTAGTCGGTGCGCCGACCCCTGGAGCAGGGATACCCCGGAAGCCGGGTTGACCACCGTGAACGTCAGAAGCAGCGCGAGAAGGATCGGAGAGGGACCGGGGCGGCGCCCCGGCAAGAAGAAACCACCCCGGGCGCCGCTCAACTACGAGCGTCGTCGAAGGAGCGCCAGGGTCAGCGCCGCCACCGGGTACACCGGGAGCGACCGGCGGCCGCGGCTCGGCTTCGTCGGCTTGGACGGCCCGCTCGGCCGCCGCTCCAGCACCTGCACCCGGACGTCCTCGGGCAGCCGCTTCACCGCGGCCAGCGCCGCCACCGCGTGCGCCGCTCCGTAGGCCTGCCAGGCCTCCGCTCGGTCCGGGAAGAACCGGGACATCATCAGGTACACGGCGCTCTCCGGCGAGAGGTACAGGTAGAACGGGTAGCGCCTCCCGCCGCGCTTGCACTCCTCGTACCGACGCATCACCGCGCCCAAGACCCTGCGGAGCGCCTCCGTCACGTCCCGGTCCTTAAGCCCCAGCCGCACCACCTCGCACAGCGCCGCCAGGCCGCAGCACGTGCTCGCCAGGTCCGCGTGCCGAACGTACTCGTTGTACGCGAACACGCCCGGCTTAACCTCGAGGCCCCGCAGCCACAGCACGAACCGCCTGAGCGCCACCGGCAGCTCCGACCTTACGTCCCCGGGCAGGTACCCCAAGTCCCGGGCCTCCCTGATGGCCAGCAGGGCCAGGAACGCGTACTTCACCGGGTAGTAATAGCCGACGTCGAGGACGCCCCGATCCACCGCCCGCTTCTCCACCTCGCAGCACGGGTTACCGCCGCCCTCGTAGAACAGCCGGACCAGCCCGCGCACGGCCATCTCGATCAGCCGCCGGACCGTGTACTCCGAGCCACCCAGGCGCACCCTCTCCCCCGGATCGATCAACCCCGCCCGGACCGCCTCCAGCAGCGTAAGGACCGCGCACGCCGTCGGGTTCACCGTCATGAGCGGAACCCACCCGTCACCGGCCCTAACCTCCACCACCCACCGAGCCTCCCCGTGCACCGGATCCACGACCAGCCGACCCCGACAGT
>JBDOKE010000122.1:0-4078 GCA_039833815.1 Methanobacteriota archaeon
AGGTGGCCGTCACCGAACGGTTCGATCCGGAGTGTTCCAGGGATCGGCAGGGCGCTGGGCGGCAGCGTGGAGGGGACGTCGAACGTGACCAGCCGCTCCGCGCGTCCATCGGGGTGCAGGCGCATCAAGAGGGTGAGACGGTGGCGGTGGATACCCGGGTCCCTTCGGTACTCGTGACCCGCGCCAGGGCCGCAGGTGCGAGCAGCAGGGGCAGCGCGAGCGGGAGGGTCCGCAAGTGTGATCCCCCGCGTGCGCCGGGTAAGGGTGCGATCGCGTGGTCGGTTTCGGGGCCGTACGGCGGCGGAAGGCAAACGCTTTCTGATGTGCGCTACGGTATTGGACTTAGACGCGTCCGGGGGCGCGGGACGGTGAGGGGTCTCCCGCTCCTTCTGGCCGCGGTGCTGGTGACGCTGCCGGCGTCGGGTCAGGCACTGCGGCTTGTGGGTGAGCAGCCGTTCCCCAGCGAGCTGCGAGGGCAGCGCTTCCTCCTGCCGCTGCCGCTCGTGGACTGGGACGGTGGTGTCGGTCCGTTCGTGCTGTATCAGCGCAGCGTGCTCGAGGTGGTGCGCGGTAAGCTGGTCGTCACCGGGCTCGAGGGCGCCGAGAAGCTGCCGGAGCGGTTGGTACCGTCGGAGCGGCTCTGCCGTCCGTGCGTCCCGACCGGCAGGGGGATGCTCTCGGTCACGCTCTACGGGCTCGATCGGGACAGGGACTGCGCGGCGGTGGTGAAGCGGGTTACGCTCGAGCGGGTGGGTGGTAGGTGGCGGGTCCTTGACGTCAGGGAGGTCGCGCGGATCCCGTCCATCCTGACGGTGATGACACCGATTCGCCCGGCCCGTGGCTCCGCCTCCACCGGGGTGAGGTACCGCGTGGACGTGTTCTCGCTGGGGGCCCGCGGTCTGGACGTGGGTGGCGTCCTGCTGGTCCCGGCGCTGTTGACGCCGGTCGCGGTCGGGCCGGGTCCTCGGCCGGCGCCGGCGTCGGGCGGGGCGACCGGGAAGGCGGTGGTTCGACCGGGGAGGGAGGAGTACGTCATCCTGGCGGTGGATCTCAAGGCGGGCTCGGTGAAGCCGCTGGTCACGATCAAGCGTGGTGGGTGGGTAACGGACCTGTTCCCAGAGCGCCGGAGGTTCAGCACCCGGTACGCCCAGGCGTTCTGGCTCGGCGCGTGGGACGTGTTTCGGGACGGTGGTAAGCGGTACCTGGTCGTCGCCTGGGTGGAGTACCTCGATGGTAGGCACGTCCTGCGCTACAGGGTGTGGGACGTTACGGCCCTGAACCGCCCCAGGCTGATCCGGGACGGCACGCGGGTCCTGGACATGGGCGCCGTGCTCCACATTTGGGGCCCGTGGGTGCTCATCAAGTGGTGGTACGACCGGGGGTCCGGGCGCCCAGGCTGGGGCACGTTCTTCAACGTGATTAGCGAGAGGGTCGTGAGGATCAGGGACGGGGGCGAGGAGCTCGAGGTCACCCCGGTCATCAACCTGCCCGCGACGACGCTCGAGTTCGATCCCGCCAGGGACAGGTTCATCCTGGCGGGTGGTCACCACGAGCTCTGGCTGGTCGACCTACGGGAGCTGAGGGTCGTGAGCAAGTACGTGTCGAGGCGCTGGACCGACGGCTTCTCCGTCGTGGGGAACATCGTGTTCATCAACGACTGCATCGCGTGCAGGCCGTGCCACTCGGTGGCGCTCGCGCTGGAGGACGTGGAGGTGCCCCGGGTCCTCCAGGTCGGGACCGATCGCATCCGGCTGGAGCGGGTTCTGGGGAGGCGGATCGTCGGCACCGTTCGGGTCCTGCGGGGAGGCGCGCCGTACACCTCCGGGAGGCTGGTGAACGGTGACATCCTGCTGGAGCGACCGCTGGAGCCGGGCGAGTACAACCTGGTCCTGCGATACTGGATGCCGATGGTGCCGACGTGGGACTCGTCCGTTACCGAGTTCACGAAGGCGGTGACGGTGCGCGTGGGCCCTCCGTACCCGCAGCATCGGCCGTCGTATCGGCCGTCCCAGTCTCCCCACGGGCGGTTCCACCGGCCGGGGCCGGCGCGGTCCCCGGTCGGCGGGAGGACTCGGATCGACGTCCGCGGTGGGCCCGCGGGGGGCGTGGAGATCGTGGTGACGCCGGTGCTCCCTGTGGTCCTCGCGCCCCGGCGGCGGCGCTCCTAGGCCCCCCGCTTTTTCTCACCTCGGCGGCCTGCCGACGTGCACGACCCGCTCGCCGCCGCCCGCCTCGCCCTCGAGGATCTTGGCCCGGATTCGGTGCGCGCCGACGCTGGCGATTTCGACCTCGAGGAACGCGGGCGTGCCCCCGCGGTTGAGAACGAGGAGAGCCCGGTCGTCGGGCACGGGGACGCGAGGGTCGAGCTCGAGGGTGAGCTCATCGTTCTCGACGCTCTGCACGGCCCCGAGGGTGTCGGAGGCCATGAGCTTGAGGAGGGCGAGGGCGTCGGTGAGTTGCTCGGCCTCTCGGCGGTCGTGGGTGGGGAGAACGCGGGTGACGCGGCGGAGGTCCCCCTGCCGGGCCGCGTAGAGATCCTCCCAGTCGACCTGGGTGGCGGCGGAGAGGAGGGCGAGGAGGCGGTTCTGAAGGAGGGCGGCGGTCACGGTGGCGAGCTCGTCGACGGGTTCGACCTCGACGAACTCGGAGAACTCGCGGACCTCGACGCCCAGGCGATCGGCGAGGACGCGGGCGGAGGGATGGATGCGGCGGCCCAGGACGAGGGGTCGGTAGCCGGTGATCTCGGCCGCGACGTACGCCTGCCGGATCGCGTCCACGCCGACGGTGCCAGCCTTGACCTCGACGGCGTACCGCTCCCCGTCCTTCTCCGCGATGATGTCGATCTCCGCGATCAGCTCGCCCTCCAGCTCGACTCGGTGGTTCCGCTCCACGATCTCGAAGCCCTCTCGGCGGAGGATGGCGGCGGCGACGTCCTCCGCGCGCTTGCCGCGCCGCGGCAACCGATCACCACCCGGGCGACGCTGGCGTCGGCGGTTCCCCGGTCGGCATTAGTGTCCTGCGGGCCGTGAAGCGCCGGGTCGTGGAGGAAACGGTAGGGTTTTGCCGACGCCACCCCCGCGACCGGCCATCCCCTAGCTCGGGCGTCTCGCCGGTCGCGGGCTCCCGCGTCCGGTCCTCCGCGGCGGTTGCTTCCATGGTCCCATGGGAGCGTTCGACCTCTCCGGCGGGGGCCTTAGGACCCGTTTCCCGTGAAGGAGAACCCCGGGGCTCCCGTCGAAGGTGTACCTCGTCGCGCCGTCGCGCGACCCCGTCCGGGTGGGTGCCAGGTTCCCGCCGCCCGGGCTCACGAGCGTCACGGTGGTGGCGCCGATCGGGGCGCGGTGCACGACGATCGTCAGCGGGCCGCGCCCGGTAGGACGATCAGCCCCGGACCGAGCGGCGTCGCGAGGGGCCACCGGTCGACGTCACGATGGCTTCGAGGGTGCAGGCACCGTGCCGGACCCTCCATACGTGCGCCGTGCACGAACGCGTGGCGGTCGCCGTCGTCGACGTGGATCCGGGGCAGGCGATCCTCACCTCCCCCTCCGGTCGTCAGGTCCCGCGGGGTGAGCGCCCCGTACGGGCCGTGGGTCGGGGGGTGGAATGGGACGAGGGCGTCGAGGAGAGGGGGCGGATCGAGGTCCGAGGGCGCGCCCTTGAGGCGCTCGGGGTTTCGCGAGGGCCATCCGTCCGTTGCCTAGGATCGCCTCGAAAAGCCAGCCCGCGCGCCCGATCGCCTTGATGGGAACCTCACCGATGGTTCCCTCGGAGTGGGGTCGATCTCCAGGCATCCCGTGATATTTCGGACCGGAGCGCGGAGGTGCGGTGGCCCAGTACCGGGACGACGACGAGCGTGAGCTCGAGGCGCTCAGGTTGAGGGTCGAGAGGCACCGGCTCGCCGGTTGGGTCATCGCGCGGGAGGGGCGACCTCGGTGAGGTCGGGCGGTCGATTACGAGGGAGAGCCGGGTGTAGGGATCCGGAGGCGTTGAACGGTGACCCGCCGACCCCGAGCCTCGCGCTCGGGGGTGAGCTCAAGGGCCTGGCCGTTCACGATCAATCGCTCGGGGTAGGACCTCC
>JBDOKE010000123.1:0-2139 GCA_039833815.1 Methanobacteriota archaeon
ATCTCGTCGGACCAGCTGGTCCCGGCGGGCACGGTGGAGCGGTGGTTCCGGGAGGACGTGGTGTCGCGGTTGGAGCGGTACCTGGAGCTGGTGCGGAGTTGCGATCCGGCCCGGTACGAGCGGGCGCGTCGGCTCGTGGAGGAGATGCTGCGATCGTTCCGGGAGCTGTGGGGGTCGGCGTCGGATAACCGGGGGCTGATGGTCTACGAGGGGCGGTGCCTGGTCCCGGCCCTGGTAGTGGGTAAGGTGGCGATCGTCCTGCAGCCGCCCCGGGGCTGGTCGAGCACGGCCGTTACGTACCACTCGCGGACGCTGCCGCCGCACTGGCAGTACATCGCGGCGTACGAGTGGGTCCGGCGCGTGTTCCGGGCGGACGCGGTGGTGTACGTGGGCACGCACGGGACGTTCGAGTTCCTGCCGGGCCACGACCGGGGGCTCACGGTCACGGACTGGACGCACCTGCTGCTGCCGGACGTTCCCCAGGGGTACTTCTACATCGTCTCGAACCCGGGCGAGGCGCTGCTGGCCAAGTACCGGGGCGGGGCGGTCCTGATCACCTACCCGTCCCCGCCGACCGGGTACTTTCGGGACTCCAAGCGGTACGCGCGGCTGGAGCGACTGTGGTCCGAGTACGTCGCGGCCTCCGCGTACGGGGGCAGCCCGACCGTCCAGCGGGAGGTGCTGCGGCGGATCGTGGAGGAGGCCAAGCGGCTGGGCCTGCTGGAGGAGGTCGTGCGCGCGATCTTCCAGGAGCGGGGTGAGGCGCCCCCGAGGGACGCGGAGCGGTGGGCGCTGGAGCACCCGGATGAGTTCCTGAGCGAGCTGCACGACTACCTGCTCAACCTACGGAGCGAGGCCTGCTTCTACGGGCTGCACGTCCTGGGTGAGGACCTGTCGCCGGAGGTCGCGCTGCAGGAAGCGGTGATGGTGTACGCCCCGCACTTCGTCCCGTACCTGGCGGTCGTCTCGGGCCTCGCGGGCAAGGCCACGCTGCAGGAGGTGTACCGGCTGCTCGATGAGCGGCCGGAGCTGTACGACCGGTTGAGGGAAGTCTCGGTCCGGATCCTGGAGCGGTTCCTGCGGCGGGTGCTCTCCGAGCCGGCGCTAGTGAAGCGACTCGACGAGTGGGTGCGCCTGCGGGACGAGGGGGAGCTCAAGGACGACGCGGACCTGCTCTCCCGGGCGGACCGGATCCTGCACGAGCCCTGGGTGTACTCGACCCTGCTCTCCGCGTTTGAGGACGCGCTGTCCTCCGAGGGGATGTCCAAGGTCACGAGCGAGTACGATGAGGACCTGGTGAGGTCGCTCGCGGACGCGTACCGGGAGTACGTGCACGTGCTCCGCTCCGGCCGGTACGAGCTGGAGGGGCTTCGGACGTTCCTGACCGGGGGGCACGTGCCCACGGGCGGGCTCGGGGAGCCGCTGTGGAACCCGCGGGCCTTCCCCGTTGGGCGCAACGGGGTGCCGTTCGACCCCGAGACTCTGCCCACCCCGGAGGCGTGGGACGTGGCCCGGCGGCTCGTGGACGAGCTGCTCGCCCGGTACTACCGGACGTACCATCGGTGGCCGGAGACCGTCACCGTGGTCCTCTTCGCGGCCCACGAGCTGACCTCCGGGGGCCTTGGGGTCGCTGAGGTCCTCTACCTGCTCGGCGTGAAGCCGGTGTGGGACCCGGGCACCGGCCGGGTCGTGGGGCTCCGGGTGATCCCGCTGGACCGGCTCGCGGTCCGGGTGAACGGCGTTCCCGTGCGGAGGCCGCGGATCGACGTGGTCGCCCTCTGCACCGCGGTTATGACGTCGATTGAGCCGCTGGTCCGGCTGCTGGCGCTCGCCTCCCGGATGGTCTGCCGGCTGGACGAGCCGCCGGAGTGGAACTACCCGAGGAAGCACTACCTGGAGCTCGTGCGCGCGGGCGTGGACGAGCGACTCGCCGCGACGCGGGTGTTCGGGGAGCCCCCGGGCGACCCTCAGGGAACCGGGGTTAACCGGGTCATCGAGTTCGGCTGGTCCGAGCTGACGCGCGGGCTGGGCGTCTCCGGGTCCGGGGACCTGGACCGGCGCCTGCTGTCCCCGATCGTTAAAACGTTCGAGTCCCGCGTCGCGTACGCGTTCGTCGTCGAGGCGCCGGACGGTACGGAG
>JBDOKE010000124.1:0-3782 GCA_039833815.1 Methanobacteriota archaeon
CCGGCCGTGGACTGGGTGCTGGAGAAGGTGCGGGAGCTCGGTCTGAGGGGGGCCACGGTGCACCGCTGCTTCGCCGGGTGCGGGCGCCGGGGCCGCTCGGAGGCGCGGATCCTGCGCCGCTCCACCAGCCTGCCCGTCGTGGTGGAGGTGGTGGACGAGCGGGAGAAGGTGGAGCGGCTGGTGCGGCTGCTGAGGAGCAAGGTGGATGTGGGGCTGATCACGCTCGAGCGGCTCGAGGAGGCGTACGACCTGGAGGGGTGACCCCGTGCAGAGCCCCTACGTGCGCGAGGTTGTGGACCGGATGGAGCTCCCGGACGAGGTGATCATCTACGACACGACGCTGCGGGACGGGGAGCAGACGCCCGGGGTCAGCTTCACCCCGGAGCAGAAGCTGGAGATCGCGCGACTCCTGGACGAGCTGGGCGTGCAGCAGATCGAGGCCGGGTTCCCGGTGGTCTCGGAGGGCGAGCGGGAGGCGGTCCGCCGGATCGCCAGGGAGGGGCTGGACGCGGACATTCTATGCCTGGCAAGGACGCTGCGCGGGGACGTGGACGCGGCGGTGGAGTGCGAGGTGGACGGGGTCATCACCTTCATCGCAACCTCGGACCTGCACCTGAGGCACAAGCTGAGGATGAGCCGGGAGGAGGTGCTCGAGCGGGTCGCGGACACCGTGGAGTACGCGAAGGAGCACGGGCTGTGGGTCGCGTTCTCCGCGGAGGACGGGACGCGGACGGAGTTCGAGTTCCTGGAGAGGGTGTACCGGACCGCGGAGGAGTGCGGGGCGGACCGGGTGCACGCCACGGACACGGTGGGCGTCATGATCCCGGAGGCCATGCGGCTCTTCGTGCGGCGGATCCGCGAGGTCGTGGACGTGCCCGTCGGGGTGCACTGTCACGACGACTTCGGGCTGGCCGTGGCGAACTCCCTGGCCGCGGTGGAGGCCGGCGCTCAGGCCGTCTCGACCACGGTGAACGGGCTCGGGGAGCGGGCGGGGAACGCCGCGCTCGAGGAGGTGATCATGGCGCTGGAGAAGCTCTACGGGCTCGATCTCGGGTTCAACACGGAGGTGCTCGCGGAGCTCTCCCGGAAGGTCGCGGAGTACTCCGGGATCGACGTGCCCCCGAACAAGGCGATCGTGGGCGAGAACGCGTTCCGGCACGAGTCCGGGATCCACGTGGCCGCCGTGCTCGAGGAGCCGCGCACGTACGAGCCTCTGGACCCGCGCGAGGTGGGCATGGACCGGAAGATCGTGCTCGGCAAGCACACCGGCCGCAAGGCCGTGGAGGCCAAGCTGCGGGAGCTGGGCGTGGAGCCGGACGAGGAGCTGATCGAGGAGGTGCTCCGCAGGATCAAGGCGCTGGGCGACCGGAAGGTGCGAATCACCGACTCGAGGCTCCGTGAGATCGTGGAACGCGTGGTGGAATCGCGAGAAGATCGTTAGCCCGCAGGTGCTCGACCAGATCGCGCGCCTCCCGGGCGAACCGGAGGAACTCCTCCGCGACCCGCCACCACTCCCCGTCCACGCTCACGAGTCCGCGCGAGACCAGCCGCCTGAGGGCCAGCTCCACCAGCCCGTCCTTCCGGCAGTCCCCCGTGCGGCCCAGGCGCAGTGCGGTCGCCCGGCGTCCGCGCCACCGCACCACCCGCAGGGGCAACGACCGACCCCCGACCGGACCCAGGAGGTCGCACACGAGGCAGGACACGTACAGGTCCTCATCCCGGAGGTACCGGCGCCCGGACTCCAGCACCCGGCCCGCCGCCTCCAGCTCCCACATCGACACGAACCCGCGCGGCCGGTACTTGCCCACGTCCCGCGGGTGGCAGTACGGGGGACCGCCCAGCGGGCAGGCGAACGCCCGATGCCCGATCTTCCCCAGGACCACCTCACACAGGCTCCTCTTGAGCAGCCTCCGGCAGTCCTCCCCCGAGAGCGATCGAATCAGGACCAACCGGGGGCACCCCGGGGGGACCGGGTTGGCCACCGTGGTGGAGCGTCTCCTGTCTGAAAAATGTGGCGAGCGCGTGGAGGCGGGGGACGTGGCGGTCGTCGAGCCGGACGTGATCATGCTGCACGACGGGTCCGGGGCCACCGCCCTCCGCACCCTCCGGGAGCTCGGCACGGAGCGCGTGAAGCGCCCGGACCGGGTAGTACTGATCTTCGATCACTCCGTCCCGCCCAGCTCGGTGGAGGCGGCCAACCGGCAGAACGAGCTCCTCGCGTTCGCCCGTCGGCACGGGATCGAGCGCGTGCACGTGGACGAGGGGATCTGCCACCAGATCCTCGTGGAGCACGGGTACGCCCGACCCGGCCGGGTGATCTTCGGTGGGGACTCGCACACGCCGACGGCCGGGGGCGTCGCCGCGCTCGGGTTCGGTTTCGGCGGCACCGACATGGCCTTCACCCTCCTCTACGGGGAGCTCTGGCTCCGCGTGCCCGGAACCGTCCGCGTGCACGTGACCGGCGACCTCGGACCCGGGATCACCGCGAAGGACCTCGCCCTGACGGTCGTGGGGGAGCTGGGCGCCGGGTACGCGGACTACGCCGTCCTCGAGTACACCGGGCTGCCGGAGCGGTTGCCCGTGGGCGATCGGATGTGCCTGTGCAACCTGGCGACGGAGGCCGGGGCCAAGTCGGCCTACGTCCCGCCCGCGGAGGGGCCGGAGCGGCTGCGTCCCGGGGAGGCCGACGAGACCGTGGAGCTCAACGCCTCGGAGGTGGAGCCCGTCGTCTCCGTCCCGGACGCCGTGGACCGCGTGAGGCCGGTCGGGGACGTCCAGGGGGAGGAGGTCACCCGCGTGTTCGTCGGCTCCTGCACCAACGGGCGCTATCGGGACATCAAGGCGTTCACGGAGGCGCTGGACGCGCTCGGCGGCCCCGATCCGGACGTCCGGATCGTGGTCGTGCCGGCCTCCCGACGCGTCCTGCTCAGGCTGTCCCGGGACGGAACCCTAGAGCGCCTCCTCGAGCTCGGCGCGACCGTGGCCCCGCCCGGCTGCGGTCCCTGCCTGGGCGAGCACCTGGGCGTCCTGGGCGACGACGACGTGTGCGTGTCCACCGCCAACCGGAACTTCCCGGGCCGGATGGGCTCGGTCAAGGCGGACATCTACCTGGCCAGCCCGCTCACGGCGGCCGTCGCCGCCGCCCGGGGCGAGCTGGCGGACCCGAGGGAGGAGCTGCCTCGAACCGTGCTCGAGCGGGTGAGCGGCCCGTGAGGTGGGAGGGGCGCGCCTGGGTGTTCGGGGACAACGTGGACACGGACCAGATCATCCCGGGCCGGTACCTGAGGCGGGTCTCCTACGACGAGCTGGGTCGGTACGCGATGACCGGGGCGGACCCGGAGTTCCCAGAGAAGGTGCGGGAGGGCGACATCCTCGTCGCGGGCCGGAACTTCGGGTGCGGGTCTTCCCGGGAGCAGGCGGTCATGGCCCTGCAGCAGGCCGGGATCGCGTGCGTGGTCGCCCGGTCCTTCGCCCGGATCTTCTACCGGAACGCCCTGAACCGGGGTCTGCCCACGGTGGAGGCGCGCGAGGACCCCACGAGGGTTGTGGAGGACGGGGAACGGATCGTCGTCGACCTGGACGAGCTCGTCCTGCGGGCGGGGTCGGGTGAGGTGCCACTGCGCGAGCCTCCGGGGTTTGCCCGAAGGGCCTGGCGGGAGGGTGGGTTGCTGGAGCTTGTCAGGAGGGACCCGGAGCGGCCGCCGTGGCGGTGACGCCGAGCTGCGGGCGCTGCTCCGGATCGTGCGGGAGCTGCGGGCGAGGCGGGTCGTGGAGGTGGGTCA
>JBDOKE010000125.1:0-7315 GCA_039833815.1 Methanobacteriota archaeon
TAGGGTCCCCGTCGACCAGCGCGATCCGCAGGCGGTCTCCCTTGCGCTCGAGGAAGACGGCCGCGCTCACTCGGCGCTCCTCCCCTTCACCCTGACCGTGACCAGCCGCTCCACCGTGCCGTCGGGCCGGTATTTGGGCTTGATCAGGAGCACCGCTCCCCGATCCACGCGGATGAGTCCGGGGGAGTGAAGCCACAGGCGCAGGGAGAGGGGCGGGAGCAGCGGGATCAGGGCCCGGCCCGGGATCTCCAGGGCGGGGATCACCAGGGTCTGGATCGGGACGTGAACGGGCACAACGCGTCCCCTCCAGCGGGCCGGGTACCAGGAGATGTCCCACTCGCCGTCGGGAAGGGTGGGATCTCCGGAGACGGGCTTCACCAGCCGGAACCCGAGGAAGGGAAGCCAGACGTCGGCCACGATCCATGTGCCGACCCGCGTCCGGCCGTCCAGCAGCACCGGGGAGCCCGGGCGCAGGTACGGGAAGGCGTACCGGAGCGCGCTTTTCCGCCGCTCGATGGAGTGCAGGGGCACGCTGACGATCCCTTGCACCCGACCGGATCGGGGGTCGATCAGCCGACCCCGGCCGCGCTCGTCGATCACGACCATCCACAGCCTGTCTCCCGACACGCTCCAGGCCAGTAGGGTGCGAGGCGGGCTCGGGTGCAGGACTTCCGGGGTCACGTACGCGGCCGGCTCGAGCCGGACGGCGTCCAGGCGTAGAAGGTGCTCGCCGGTCAGCGTCGCCCAGGCGCGGAGCGTGAGCTTGGTGGGAAGGCCGGTCGTCAGGTCCAGGGTCGGGATCAGGGGGAGCAGGGTCACGGACACGAGCAGCCCCAGCTTCGCGCGGTCGATCAGTCCACCCAGCTGCCGGTACTCGCGCCAGGGAAGTCGGGATTGCCGCCACAGGTAGAGGCCGAGGAGCAGGAGGTAGGCCAGGAGGGGGAGCGCGTACAGGGACAGGATCGGGTACGTGAGCAGGGTCAGCGCGGTGATCAGGAGGGCGATGGCCGCGAGACGCAGGCCGTGCGAGATCGCCGCGGACTCCAGTAGCTCCCGGTCGGCCAGGTACTCCTGCACGTCCAGCGCGGCGCCGGCCAGGTGGGAGAGTAGGAGCATGGTGGCCCGCACCTTGAACACCGGGCCGATCAGGATCCCCAGGGCGAGGACCGCGCGGGCTGGGTGGCCCGAGGTGAGCCATTCCAGCGCGGGTACGGAGGGGAACCCATGCAGCAGGGCGGTGAGCAGGGCCACCTTCGTCGCCTGCCAGGTCAGCCAGGGCCCGGCGGGTAGGGGGCGCGGTCGCCTCCTCCACGCGCAGCTGAGCAGGAGGTGCAGCGACGAGTAGCCGGGCGTGATCCGGACCGCGCACGTGGCCAGGGCGGCGCAGATCAGGTAGTGCAGCTCGGCCTTTCGGGCCGCCTCCGGTCCCGGGGCGTGAACCGCGGACTCGTACCCGGCGTACGCTAGGTAGGCCAACAACGTTGTTAAACAGGCTACGAGGGCCAGCCACGGCGACCTGTCGACTCGAACCAACCGAGACCCCCGGGGGACGCTGGGAATGGCGGCGCCGATCGAGGTGGGACGCATCTGCGTGAAGACCGCCGGTCGGGAGGCGGGCAGGTACTGCGTCGTGGTGGACATCATAGATGAGAATTTCGTCATCGTAACCGGGCCGAAGGAACTCACCGGCGTTCGGCGTCGGCGGTGCAACGTGAAGCACCTGGAGCCGACGCCGGAGAAGATCGACATCGAGCGGGGCGCGTCGGACGAGGAGGTGAAGGAGGCGCTGGAGGAGGCCGGGCTGGCGGAGCTGGTCCGGGAGGGCGTCGTCAAGTCCGAGTGAGGCGAGGGGCGAGCACCTTGGCCAAGATCTACGGGGACGAGGACGCCTCGCTGGACGTGCTGGAGGGACGGACGGTCGCGGTGATCGGGTACGGGAACCAGGGCGAGGCGCAGGCCAAGAACCTGCGAGACTCGGGCGTGGACGTGATCATCGGGGTGCGCGAGGGCGGCCCGTCCTGGAAGCGGGCGCGGGAGGACGGGTTCGAGGTCCTGCCGATCCCGGAGGCGGCCGAGCAGGGCGACGTCGTGCACATCCTGATCCCCGACGAGGTCCAGCCCCGAGTGTACCGGGAGCAGATTCACGATCACCTGAACGAGGGGGACGCGCTGGGCTTCAGCCACGCGTTCAACGTGCACTACGGGCTCATCGAGCCGCCCGAGTACGTGGACGTGATCCTCGTGGCCCCCAAGGGACCGGGTCACATGGTGCGCAAGCTGTACACGGAGGGGTTCGGAACCCCCGCGCTGATCGCGGTGCACCAGGACTACACGGGCCGGGCCAAGGACCTCGCCCTGGCCATGGCCAAGGCCATGGGGTTCACCCGCGCGGGCGTGATCGAGACCACGTTCCGGGAGGAGGTGGAGACGGACCTGTTCGGCGAGCAGGTTGACCTGGTGGGCGGGGTCCTGTACCTCATCCTGTACGCGTTCGAGACGCTCGTGGAGGCCGGGTACCAGCCGGAGGTGGCCTACTTCGAGACGCTGCACGAGCTGAAGCTCATCGTGGACCTGATCCACGAGCGGGGACTCTCCGGGATGCTGGAGGCCGTCTCCAACACCGCGGAGTACGGAGGACTTACGAGGGGGAAGCGGATCATCAACAAAGAGGAAATGAAAAAGGTGCTGAAGGAGATCCAAACCGGCAAGTTCGCCCGGGAGTGGACCATGGAGAACGAGTCGGGACGGATTGTACTACGAAGATTAAGGGAGGAGATTAAGGACCACGAAATCGAGCGGGTGGGACGGAGGCTAAGGAAGATGATGGGGTTCGAGGACTAGTCATCGGCCCACGCTTCCCAAAAAGGTAAAATAAGCCCAGAGGGCTCGCGGGACCGGGGGGACGGCCCGAATGAGGCGCGTGCTCCTCGCCCTCATGGTGGCCCTGGCGGGCGCCCTAATGGGCGCCGGGGCCGCTGAGGCCAAGGCGTACGGTGCCAGGTACACCATCAAGCCGGTG
Organism: Methanobacteriota archaeon; assembly: GCA_039833815.1. GTDB lineage: Archaea > JAADCQ01 > Methanopyri > Methanopyrales > Methanopyraceae > Methanopyrus. Next base: position 3,020 of record JBDOKE010000125.1, read on the forward strand.
ATCAAGTCGGTTCAGGCGCCCGCTAAGGTCCAGCTCAAGCAGGGTCAGAAGGTGGCCACCGTCAACGTGACGGCGGTCGTTTCGTGGACGGGTAACTACCCGTACACGGTTCGGCGCACGAAGACCACGGTCACCTTCGCGGTGGACGGGAGCGTGGTCCACACGGCCCAGATCAACCCGCCGTACCGGATCGGTGACACTCGGACGGTGACCGCGACCCTGACCATGGGCCCGGGCAAGCACACGGTCACGGTGACCGCGCGGTTCCCGGACCTGCCGCAGTACGGCATCCAGGGCGGCACCGCGACGAAAGAGGTAACCATTGAGGTGGTAGCGCCGACCGCCGTCGCGCCGGCGGCCAAGCCGGTGCACCTGGCCGGTGCCGCGATCAAGGACCTGCTGCTGGCGCCGATCGCGCTCGTGGCCCTGGACGCGCTGAGCGGGTACCAGATCAGCGGTACGATCGACAGCATGGCTGGGCTGGGCCTGAAGGACACGATCGTGGACACGCTGGACAGCATCGGCATTAGGGAGTACCTGGAGAAGGACGTCGTCGCCGGTGCGGGGCTGACGGCGGCGCTGCTGACCGACCTGCTGGCCGGTTGGGCGATGGACCACAACCAGTACGTGAACACGCTGACCATGCTGGACGTGGGTACGATGCTGGCGCCGATCGTCACGCTGGCGCTGTACGTGGGTAATCTGGCGACGACGGAGGATGTGCTCGTGGACCTGGGTGAGCAGCTGGGCCTGGGCGGCAGCGCGGTGATCACGACCGCGAGCGCCGCCGGTCTGGCGGTGCCGGCGCTCACGACGGCGGTAGGTTACCTGGCGGACAAGGGCGTGGCGCAGGCGGCGCAGATCACGGCGCCGGTCGTCAGGGCGCTGGACCAGCTGCTGACGACGCTGGCCTCGCCGATCGTGAAGTACCTGTAAGCCCTCACGCCCCCTCTCACCCTCATTCCTTGGGCAAATCGTTAATCATTCCGTAACGATTGTGGCACCGAAACGGGGATGAAGAGTCTGGCCTTCTCCGAGGTGGCCGATGAGGAGGGCACGAGCTGCGGACCCCGGAGGTGGAGGGATGCAGGGACTGCTGTGGTGGGTACTGACGGTCGTGTACGCCCCGGACTACGAGAAGTGGATGCGATGGTGTCCGGTGATCGCGTCCCATCCGCTGACGTGCTACGCCAGGACGGACGTGCACTACCCTCCGCTCGGGTCCCTGCTTCCCACCCTGGTGTGGTACGTGGGGCACGTTCTGTTGGGGATGCACCCATGGGACTGGCGGTTCCGGGTTCTGTGGAAGCTGCCCGTGTGGATTGGGGCGCTGGCCTGTCTCTACTGCGCGCGGCGGGTTGGGGTGGGTGAGTCGGGGCTGCTCGTGATCGCGCTCTCCTCGGTCTACTCGTGCGCGTTCTGGCAGCTGGACCCAATCTCCGTCGCCCTGGCCCTGGCGGCGGTCCGCTGGAGGGAGCGATGGGTGGGTGGTGCGTTGGCGGCGCTCGCGTTCTGCACCAAGCCCACGGCCGGGCTGGTGGCCCTTCCGTTCCTGCGCCGATGGCGGTCGGTGGCGGTTTTCGGGCTCACGACGCTGGCCGTCCTGTTACCGTACCTGATGGCCAACGGGTGGTCGTTCCTGGAGAACGTGGTGCTGTTTCAGGTGAGCAGGCCGCCTCAGAACTGCTCCATCTGGATGCTGCTTCACCCGCCCAACGGGGTGCCGGTGGCGCTGTTGGTGGCGTCGGTGCTCGGGCCCCTGGTCCTTCCGGGGCGGCCCGAGCGTCGCGCGTGCGCGATCGGCGCGGCCCTGTTGGCGTTCTCCAAGGTGGTCAACCCTAACTACTGGTCGGTGAGCTGCGCGGCGGCCTGTCTGGAGTCCGAGCGGTTGGGGGCGCTGCTGCTGTCCTCGGGCCTTCTGTTCCTGGTGGCCTCGGGCCTGTACGTGTCCTCGGTGCGCGGGTACTTCAACGCGGAGGATGGCCGGTTCTACCCGATGCAGGAGCTGTTCGTTCCGAGACCGCCCGAACCGCCCGTGCGCGTGCCTCCGTGGTTGGCGGGGAGGCTGTTGGACGGGGCGATCGTGTACAGCTTCCTGACGTCGTTGTGGGTGTACGCGCGGTGCGTGTTGGGCGGTCGGCCGGGCGGTGATTTCTTACGTTCGTGCGGCGCGTGGGTATCGGCCCGGCCCAACCGGCGCGGGTGACGCGGAGGCTCCGGGGATGAGCCCGCGTGGGCTCCGCCGGGCCACAACGCGCGGGGGAGTGGGCCGACGGGCCGACCGATGATCCCGCGCGCCTACCTCCCCGCTGTACCCTTAGCCGGAGCGTGGGTCGAGCCGCCGGAGGTCGACCGGTCGGGTCTCCAGCCGCCCGTCCGGCCGGTACACCGTGTGCTTGAGCCAGTTCTCGTCGTCTCGGTCCGGGTGGTCCGTACGGTAGTGGGCGCCCCGGCTCTCGCGGCGGAAGAGGGCCGATCGGGCCACGGCCAGGCCGACCTGGATCATGTTCACCGTCTCCAGGGCGATCCTCAGGCCGGGCTCGTCGTCGACGCCGTGCTCGTTCACCCTGGACTGGAGCTCGTTTAGCCGTTGGATGGCCCGCTTGAGTCCCCGCTCGGAGCGCTCCAGCCCCACGTGTTTCCACATGACTTGACGGAGCTCGCGCCGGAGTTCCAGGGGGTCCTCCTCGCCCACGTGCGTCCAGGGGTCCAGCTTGGGGTCCGTTAGCCGGGACGCTCGGACGCGGGGGCGCTCGCCGCGTCGGCGGAGTCTGAGGGCGAGTCGGGCCGCGTGTAGGCCGGCGCGGCGGCCGAACACCTGGGTGTCGGCCAGGGCGTTGCCGCCCAGCCGGTTCGCCCCGTGGACGCCGCCGGTGACCTCGCCGCAGGCGAAGAGGCGGGGGAGCGGGGTCTCGGCGCGCTCGTTGATGGGGATGCCGCCCATGAAGTGGTGGGCGGTGGGGGCGACCTCCATCGGTTCCTTCCGGATGTCGACCCCGTAGCGGAGGAACTGGCGGAGGGTGGTCTCGAGCTTCGTCTCGATCACCTCGTCCGGTAGGTGGGTGACGTCGAGGTACACTCCGCCGTGCTCGGTCCCGCGGCCCTCGCGGATCTCGCGGTAGATGGCCCGGGCCACGACGTCACGGGTCGCGAGCTCCATGCGGTCGGGGTCGTATCGTTTCATGAACCGCTCGCCGTCCGCGTTGTACAGGCGGCCGCCCTCGCCGCGGACGGCCTCGGTGACGAGGATGCCCCGGGCGCTCTCGGGGTACACCATGCCGGTGGGGTGGAACTGGACCATCTCCATGTCGATGAGCGGGCAGCCCGCGTGTAGGGCCATGGCGTACCCGTCGCCGGTCTTGTACGCTGGGTTGGTGGTGATCGGGTAGAGCTGTCCGGCGCCCCCGGTGGCGAGGACGGTGGCGTGGGCTAGGATGGTGAGCTCCTCTTCGCGCTCGAGGTCCACGCACAGGGCGCCGAGCACGCGCCCCTCGTCGTCCGTGATCAGGCGGTAGGCCATCACGTGCTCGAGCGTGCGTACGCGGTCCAGGCGACGCAGCTCGTCGAGGAGGGCCATGGCGATCTCGTGGCCGGTGCGATCGCCCGCGTAGCACGTGCGGGGTCGGGACTGGCCGCCGAAGGGGCGTTGAGCGAGGGTGCCGTCCTCGCGCCGGGTGAAGACGGCCCCGTACCGTTCCAGGTCGAGGAGTCGATCGGGGGCCTCCCGGACGAGGATCTCGACGAGGCGCTGGTCGTTGAGGTAGGCGCCGCCCTCGACGGTGTCCCGGAAGTGCAGGTCGAAGGTGTCGTCGGGGGAGGCGGTGCGGAGGACGGCGTTGTACCCGCCCTCGGCCATGACGGTGCAGCCGCTGCGGCCCAGGGGCCCCTTGGAGACGAGGACGACGTTCAGGTCGTGGTGGGCGGCCTCGATCGCGGCCCGAAGGGCGGCCCCTCCACCGCCGAGCACCAGGACGTCGCACTCGATTCGCTCCACGGTATCACCCGCTCCCGCTCACCCGAGCCAGTCTAGAATCAGCCGGGTGATCCGGTTCGGGAGGCGGTCCCGGTTCTCAGGGGTGACACGGTAACGTTTCACGTCGTCGCGGCGCTCGCGGAGGTCGACCACGATGGGGTGTCGGGAGCGCTCGTGGACGACGAACAGGGCGGGCGTGTCGGCGTCGGCCGCGGTCTCGACGGCCTCGATGAACCGGTCGGACTTGAGCTCCATGGGGCCAACCTCGTCCACGATGACGAGGTCCGCCTCCTCGACGGCGCGCTCGATGGATTCGGCCGCGC
>JBDOKE010000126.1:0-2668 GCA_039833815.1 Methanobacteriota archaeon
TCTTGAATGGTAAGTTCGAGGGCCCCATCGTCTCGCTGCCCGAGCCGGAGTACCGGCGCGTGCTGCAGTCCAAGGGGTTCGACCCCTGGTGGAAGCTCTCCGAGCGGTACCCCGACAGGTCCGACCTAGTACGCACCTGGAGGGAGGCGGTTCAAACCCTGGAGAGCGTGGACGCGGAGCTCCTGGCGCTGCTGAGAGAGGGACGGGTAGACAAGGACCTGGACGCGCTGCTCCGGAGGCTCGCGGAGACCGCCGTGGACGAGGCGGGGCTGAACTCCCTCATCAAGTACTGGGACGCCAACGCGGCGGCTCTGAGCATTCAAAGGTTCGCCAGCGTCTCGAACACGGTGTACGCGGAGGTTGTGGTAAGGTTCTCGAGGCTAATTGAAAACATGACCAACAAAACGAGTGAGTTAGAGGAAGAGATCAAGAGGGTAGGAGAGGAGATTTTGAGTATCAAGAGTGATATCAACTCACTGAGGGAGCGGATAAGCGGCATTGACGGTAAGGTGTCATTAATGCGGAAGGACCTGGAGTCGCTGGTCGATAGGTTAAGTCATCTTGAGAATAAGATTAAGTTGGTTGAAGAACGTTTAAACATCCAAGGGAAAGCGAGGAATAATCAAGATACGAACCCGGAAGTCCGGACGTCGCGGGACGATCACGGTGAGAAGGGGCCGGTCCACGCGATCGCGCCACTGGTCTTAATCCCGTGGGGACTCTGCTCATGTCGATGGAGGCGTGGGAGTTCGTGCGGATGCTAGAGTGCGCGATGGCGGTGGCCAACGTCAGACTCTTCGGGGAGCGCGGAAACGCCGCCCGCCGCATCATGGGAAAAATCATGGCGGAGCTGGTCTCGGACCGGTTGCCTGACGATCCTCGGGAGGCCCTGCTGCGCATACTGGAGCCGCTGGCCGAGGTTAAGCTGGACGGGGACCGGGTGCGCGTGGAAGGGTGCCGCGTGTGCTACTCCAACCTGCTGCTGGACGTCGCGACGGACCGTGAGATGAAGGTGATACGGAAGGTGGTCCCCTGCAACGTGGTCAACCTGTTCAACAGCCTGGCGGAGCTCAAGGGATGGAACGTACGGTTAAGGCCGGAACGCACCCCGCTGTCCGATGACACGGAACCCGGCTCCTGCGTGCAGCGCCTGGAGCGCGCGTCGGAAGAGGGAAGTGGAAGCAGGTGATGGGGACCCGGTGCCCCCGACGGGCGAGGGTACGGCGGTGGGGCTGAGCCCTCGGTCCCGGGTGGACTCATCACCGGCTCAGCCCCGGAGTAGCTCCTCACCGGGCCTCGTTCCGCCATCCCCTCGACCGGGCCTTTTACCCACCACGCCCGCACTCCAGGCAGCGCCCGCACCGTATGCAGTCCAGCGCGGACGGGAAGTCCCTGTTCGGCCGGAGCCCCATCGGGCACGTAAGGCAGACGGCACACCCACGGCACGCCGGTCGCGCGCCAACGAGCAGATCAAGTAACGTCCATCCGTGGCCCACCCTCAGCAGCACTCCCACCGGGCACAGGTACCGGCAAAAGAACCTTGGCACGACCAACGAGGCGAGTACCGGGACCAGCGCCAGTCCGAGCCGCTCAAGCCCCCGGTATCCGAGCCCGCGCCCCTGCAGGGACGCCGCCAAGTAGTGCATCGGACAGACCGCGTACCACGGTCGCAGCAGCCACACGGCCCCAACCAGCGCCGCGATCAGCAGGAGGTACCGAGCGAGCCGAAGCCTCCGATGACCGAGTGGCCTGGGCACGAGGGCACCCAACCGGCGCCCGACCTGGACCAACGCATCCTGCGCGGAGCCCAGCGGGCAGACCCACCCACACACCGCACCTCCCACGGTCACGGCCGGGAGCAACCACGCGACCGCCGCCACGAACGCCAGGTAGTCCACCCCGGTCAGCCCCGCGAGCGCGGACGGTAGGAGATAGAGGACCAACCCCGTCCCGATCACCCCGGCGCAGCCACCCGAGACTCCCGGCACGATCACGGGCACCCGGGCGAGCACCCCGAGACCCAGGGACGCCCACCCAAGGGCCTGCAAGATCCTCCTCCACCTCGCGAGCACCACCCGGGGCCCCCCAACTCGTGGTCAGCGAGCCCCCCAGCCCTCATCCGGGCCTCGGTGACCCGGCACGAATCATCATTCCTCCCCCGACCTCAGCCTGCCCAACCGCTCGTTGAAGTAATCTGGGGAGTACTTGAGCACGATCACCCGGGAGATCACCAGCACGGCGAGAAAGACCGTCACCGACAGGAGCTCGGAGGGTCGAAGGCTATCCCGATAGTACTTCAGGAACGTCTCCCGAAGCATCATGATGATGGTGATGTCCACCACGTACCGCAGGGGCACCCGATGGTGCCGAAGCGTCTCCAGCACGCTCTGGTACACCTCCAGGAGCAACAGCACGTCGAACACGCACTCCACGATCAACCCGAACGCCTCCCGGAACCGTGCCCGGTACGGGCTGGTCAGAAACGTGCGCACGATGTCGGACGCCCCAACGGCGAAAACGATCAGCGTGACCCCCAGGATCGCCACCATCACCACGTGCACCGTGATCTTCAGTAGCCGGTGGGAGAACCGGTGCATGTCACCACCCAACCCTCCCACTCCCAACCGCGCCGATGAGGACCGTTCCCCTTAGGGACCCCCAGATGACC
>JBDOKE010000127.1:0-15260 GCA_039833815.1 Methanobacteriota archaeon
GCCAAGGAGTGCAACTTCGACGAGTTCATCAAGCGGTGCCTGGGGATCAGCGAGGAGCAGAGCATCCCCGAGCAGATCAAGGAGGCCGCCTGGAAGATCTACCCCATCCGCCAGGCCGAGATCCGGAAGACCGAGGTCCTGGAGGAGCCCTCCGGACTCGCCCCGCACGAGGCCGTCGGGGACCGGGCCGACCCCGAGCTGGCCAGCTACTGATCCCCGCCCCGGCACCCAACCCTCCCGGGCGCGGGCCGAATGCGCTTCCTGGTGAAGACCCAACGCGGGCTGGAGACCGTCGCCGCCAGCCGGATCGAGGAGGAGGTGGGCGACGTCGAGACGAAGCCCCGACCCAACGGCTACCTCGGCCTCGTCCTGGTGAGGGGCGACGCCTCCAAGGAGGAGCTCGAGCGGATCCCCGAGGTCGAGCGCGTCATCCCGATCGAGCGCGAGTGCCGGGCCGACCCGGACGAGATCGCCGAGGTGGCCGCCGAGCTCGCCCGAGACCGCATCTCCGAGGATGAGACCTTCGCGGTCCGCACCGTCCGGCGCGGGGATCACGACTTCACCAGCCTGGACGTCAACGAGCGCGCCGGGGACGCCGTCCGCCGGGTCACCGGGGCGAGCGTGGACCTGGACGACCCGGACAGGCTCGTCTGGGTGGAGATCATTTCAGAAACGGCCTATGTTTCCATACTACCCGGCGAGGAAGAGTGGAAAAAGCTGCCCCCCTGGAAGCCCGAGGCCGACCCCATCCTGGCCAAGACCGTTCTCGCCCAGCTCCCCTACCTCGGCGACCCCAAAGCCGCCTACTCCATGGGCGAGCGCCTCGGCCGGGCCGTCCAGGGGTACGAGCTCAAGGCCTACGTCGTCGCCCCGCACGAGCCCGTCAACGCGGTCGAACTCTTCCACTTCCTCCGAGGCCTACGGGACGGCGTGCGGTCCCGGATGGAGGTGCAGCGCGAGTCCTACGGCCGGGAGTTCCGGCGCACCAAGCTGCTGCTTTACGACCTCTACCAGCTCGTCCGCCTGAAACGGGACGCCCTGCTGATCGGAACGGACCCCAAGGGCGAGCCCTACACCCACGTGCGCGAGGAGCTGGGCGAGGAGCTCACCGAGCGGGACGAGGTGGTCGTCCTGGCCGGATCCCGAAAGGGACTCCCCCGCGGCGTCCTCCGCGCCTGCGACTACGTACTCGACCTCTGCCCGGGCGTGACCTTCGCCACCGAGCACGTGGTCCCCTCCGTCGTGACCGCGCTCGTGGACGCGTTCCTCGAGGCCACCCGGGGCGGCGGGGACCGATGATCATCGGCGTGGTGCACCTGCCCCCGCTGCCCGGGTCCCCCCGAGCGCGCGACATGGAGGAGGTCATCGAGCGGGCCATCCGGGACGCCTCCCGGCTGGAGGAGGGCGGCGTCGACGCCGTGCTCGTGGAGAACTACGGGGACGCCCCGTACCACCCGGCCGACGTGCCGAAGGTCACCGTGGCCTGCATGACCCGGGTGGTCGCGGAGGTGATCGAGAGCGTGAGCGTGCCGGTGGGCGTCAACGTGCTCCGCAACGACGCTCTGGCGGCGCTCAGCGTCTGCGCGGCGACCGGCGCCTCCTTCATCCGCGTCAACGCCTACGTTGAGGCGGTGGCGACGGACCAGGGGATCCTGCGGCCGGTGGCGCACGAGGTACAGCGGGAGCTGAGGAACCTGGGCCTGGACGTGGACGTGTACGCGGACGTCAAGGTCAAGCACGGCCGGCCCCTGGACGATCGCCCCATCGAGGACGTGGCCCGGGACGCCGTCGAGCGCGGGCTGGCGGATGCGGTAATCGTGACGGGGAGCGCCACGGGCGCCGCCCCGGAGCCGGAGGAGGTGGAGCGGGTGGCCCGCGTCGTGGACCGAGTGCTGGTGGGAAGCGGGGTCACGCCAGACAACGCGAGCGAGTTCCTGAAACGCGGAGCCTCCGGCTTCATCGTCGGAACTTACTTTAAGCGGGGTGGGGTGACCGAGAACCCGGTCGACGTGGACCGCGTTCGGGAGCTGGTTAGCGCCGCCTCAAGGGACGAGGGGCGTTAAAGGGGCAGGCCCCTCACGTTGGTGGAGAAGCGCCTGAACCGGCGGGAGCTGGAGTGGGTGCGGAAGAAGGTCGCCCGGGAGGCCGCTCGACTCCTGTACGAGGGCGTGGTGGACGAGTACATCGACGCGAAGAAGCTGGCCGCGCGGCGGTTGGGGGTCGACATCCTACCTTCCAACCGGGAGGTGGCGATCGAGCTCGACCGGATCGGTGACGAGCTGGAGGGCGAGCGCAAGCTCGAGCGCCTGAAGTGGCTCCGCGAGGAGGCGCTCAAGGTCATGGAGGTCCTGGAGGACCTCGACCCACGGCTCATCGGCAGCGTCTGGCGCGGGAACATCAAGCGGGAGAGCGACATCGACATCACCGTGCTCGGCACCACGGACCCCGAGGAGGTGATCGAGCGCCTCAAGGAGGCTGGCATCGAGATCCTGGACGTGGACGAGGTCATCATCACCGAGCGCGGCGGGAAACCCCTGGACATCCCCGAGCACTACGTCAACATCAAGGTCCGCACGCCGGGCGGGGCGAAGGCGGAGATCAACGTGACCGTGAGCAGCCCGGAGCTCGAGCGCAAGGGCCGGGTCACCCCGGGACGCTGCGACTTCTTCGGGGACCGGATGAAGGGGCTGACGGTCAAGGAACTGCGCAGGCTCCTGAAGGAAGACCCGTACCGGAAGTTCATCCCCACCGAGTGAGTCAGTCCGCGTACCGAACGAGGTCCACCTCCAGCCCCAGCGCGTCGAGCACCTTCTGCACCACGTAGTCCACCAGGTCCATCACGTCCTCGGGCCGGTGGTAGAACGCCGGGCACGCGGGCAGGATCGTCGCGCCCTCCCGCGCCAGCTCCAGCGCCGCCCGCAGCGCCGAGACCGGCCACGGGGTCTCCCGCACCACCAGCACCAGCCGGCGCCCCTCCTTCAGCGCCACGATTGCCGCCCGCTTCACCAGGTCCGATCCGATCCCCGCCGAGACGCTCGCCAGCGTGGTCAGCGAGCAGGGACACACCACGTACCCGTCCACCCGGTAGGTCCCGCTCGCGGGCGGGGCGGAGAGGTCCTCCGGATCGTAGCGCCGCACCCCCTCCGGAAGGCGCTCCCCCTCCCGCCGCATCACCCGCTTCGCCGCCCGCGTCACGCACGCCTCCACTTCCACCCCCTCCTCCAGCAGCACCTCGGCCAGCCGCCTCGCGTAGACCTGACCGCTCGCTCCCGTAACCCCTATGAACACGCGCAAGCCCGGCCTCCCCGGCGCGAGGATGAGGAGTGATGGGCGGACCGAGGCCCACGATGACGAGTCCTTTAAGTGCCGACCGTCACACCGAGTGCACGACCTTGTACCTCAGGTACAGGATCGAGAAGTTGAACGCCGCGTGAATCAACACGGCCGAAACGTACCCCGACAGCGCTCCCACCCACCTGCTTCCCACCACCCTCCACACCAGCCCGTACAGGAAGGCGAAGGAGGACGTCGCCAGCACGTGCACGGGGAGCGACACGAAGGTCCGGGTCAGCCCGACCACGATCGGGGCCAGCGGCCCCAGCTTCAGGCTCCACACCGCGTAGAAGAAGTTCTCGATCGTGCCGAACGCGAGCGCCGTCGTCGCCCCCAGCACGAGGGGGCCCGACACGCCTCGCCCGCTCTCCCGCACCGCCTCCACCACGCACCGGGCCGCGCCACCCAGGAGCGAGTCCCCGCCACACCGGATCGCGGGCCGCAGGAGCGCCTCCAGCACCCGCGCGGCGAGCCCCGGCAGGACCAGAAAGCTCAGCCCCTTGGACAGCTCCTCGATCACCGGCGCCACGATCGTGACCGAAACGGACTTCGGCAGCCCTCCCGCCGCCGAGCCGACCGCGACCTCCCCGAACAGCGCCAGCAGCACCGAGACGGGCCCGTACGCCGTCCCCAGCACCGCCGCCGCCAGCAGCGACAGCGACCAGGCCACGCCACGCCTCCCCCCGATGTGGAGAGGGCCTGGATCCTGATCGCGCTCCCGGATGATGACAACGGCCGTCGCCGAACCGAGCCCGACTTAAACGCTCGCCGTCCGGGCCCGACGGGGCCGCCGTCCCGTGTTCGTGGCCAAGTACCTCGGACGCTCGCGCTACTCCGAGCTTAGCGACGACCTGAAGGACTTCGCCCGGCTCAAGGCCTCCCTGGCCAACGTCGACCTGGACCGGAACCCCAGCCTCTTCCTGTTCAACGTGGAGGGGACCTCCAGCTACTACGTCATCTTCGAGGAGGAGGTAAACTCCCTGGAGGACGTGGAGCGGCTGCTGAAGAAGGACCTGGGGGCCCAACTATCACGGGACTCACGGGAGAAAATCGCGAGGGAGCTGAACCGTTGAAGGCGCAGTGGGTCGCCCTCCACGAGGTGGTCTGTGAGCTGCGGTCCCGCGGCGTCGACGTCCCAACCGAGGTGATTGAGCACCTGAAGACCGCCCGGATGATCCTGCACCACCACGAGTTCGATCCCCACACCGGACCCAAGACCCTGTCCAAGGCGCACAAGTACCTGGACCGGGCCCAGCGCCGCCTGGCCGAGCTCTGCCGGGAGCACGAGGACCTGCTGGAGCGGCTCACCTCGTGGACCGAGCACGTCGACAGGCTGGCCGCCCGGTTCCGGGAGGAGGCGGCCCGATCCCGGTTCATTCCCACGCCCCACCGGCCCGTGCCGAGGGCCGGGGACGGGTTCGCCCGGATCGAGCTCCCGGAGCCGGTGGAGGTGGAGCGGCTGCAGGACGTGTGCGAGGAGTCGGGCGCCATCATCACGTACGCGGACGAGTGGACCAGGATCGAGGTGTTCGGGGACCGGGAGGCCGTCAAGCGGGCGCTGCGGTCGATCCGGCACCTCCCCGAGTCCTGGAGGAAGCTGCTGGAGCGCAGGGGCGCGCCTGACAAAACCAATAAGTCCTGACCGACCGCCCACGGCTGCTCGGGGTGGTGATCGCGTGATCGGGATCGCGACCGCGGACTTTCACGGGGACGTGGAGAAGGCCGAGAAGGTCGCCGAGAAGGCCGCGGACGAGGACGCGGACGTGATCTTCGTGGCGGGCGACGTCTCGGACTTCAACCTGGACGACCCCGCTCACGTGGCCGAGGAGATCGTCGACGTTCTGGAGGAGCACGGTCAGGAGATCATGGCCGTACCCGGGAACTGCGACACGCACGAGGTCGTCCGCGTGCTGGACACCCGGGGCGTATCCGTACACCTCAAGCGCAAACGCCTCGAGGACTACGACGTGGTGGGAATGGGAGGCTCCAATCCAACCCCGTTCGACACGCCGCTGGAGTTCGAGGAGCGGGTCCTGGAGTCCCGGCTCCGTGAGCTGATGGACCGGGCCAGCGAGCCGATCATCCTGCTAACCCACGCCCCGCCGAAGGACACGAAGGTGGACCGGGTGGAGTCCGGCGAGCACGTGGGCAGCGAGGCGGTTCGGAGGATCGTGGAGGAATACCGGCCGGAGCTGCACATCTGCGCCCACATCCACGAGGCGGCGGGCGAGGACGAGCTCGGCGACACCCGGGTCGTGAACCCGGGCCCGGGCGGGGCGGTGGTTCTGGAGCTGTGAGCTCGTTCCCCTGGGAGAGGGACCTGGCCGCGTTCGTCCGCCGCCGACTCCGTAACCCCAACGCGCCGCCGTCCCACGGATACGACCACGTCCGCCGCGTCGTTTCCCTCTGCGAGTTCATCGGGCGGCGCGAGGGGGCGGACCTGGAGGTTCTCCTCGCCGCCGCCTGGCTGCACGACGTGGGCCGGCCCGAGGAGGAGCGCACGGGCCGCGATCACGCGCGCATCAGCGCCCGGATCGCCGCCCGGGTGCTGCCCTCCCTGGGCTTCCCCCGGAGCAAGCTGGACGACGTCGTTCACGCCATCGAGGCGCACCGGTACTCCTCGGGCCCGGAGCCGAGAACCCTGGAGGCCAGGATCCTGCAGGACGCGGACAACCTGGACGCGCTGGGCGCGGTGGGCATCGCCCGGTGCTTCTGCGTCGTGGGCGAGCGCGGCACCAGCCTCGAGGACGGAATCCGGCACTTCCACGAGAAGCTGCTGAAGCTGCCCGAGCTCATGCACACGGAGACGGCCCGCCGGCTGGCCCGTGCCCGCGTCCGGCGCCTGCTCGCGTTCCTGGGCTGGTTCCGGGACGAAACGGGGATGAGGAGTTAGGGGTCGGCCGAGCCCTCAATGAGGAGGACGGGGTTTACCCGACCTCCGCGACTTTTTTAAGAGCACCGAATCCGGCGCCCGGGGGGCCCGGAGTTGGCGGAAGAGGACGTCAAACCCATCGTCCGAATCGCGGACGTCGACCTGGACGGGCACAAGAAGGTCCCGTACGCGCTCACGGGCATCAAGGGCATCGGCATCCGGATGGCGTACGCGATCTGCCGGGAGCTGGGGATCGACGAGGACCGGCTCCTGGGCGAGCTGTCCGACGAGGAGATCCAGCGCATCGAGGAGGAGATCGAGAGGCTGTCCAAGGGTGAGTCCAACATCCCCTCCTGGATGTACAACCGGCAGAAGGACTACGAGACGGGTGAGGACAAGCACCTGGTCGGCGCCGAGCTGGAGATGACCGTCAAGCAGGACATCGACCGCCTGAAGAAGATCCGCGCCTACCGCGGGATCCGGCACGAGCTCGGCCTACCCGTCCGCGGCCAGCGCACCAAGTCCTCCTTCCGCCGCGGCAAGACCGTGGGTGTGAAGAAGAAGCAGCGGTAGCCCCCGGCCCGGGGGTCGGATCCATGGGCGATCCAAGGAAGCCGAGGAAGAAGTACGAGACGCCCCGGCATCCGTGGGAGAAGGAGCGCCTGGAGTACGAGAAGAAGCTCATGCGCAAGTACGGGCTGCGCCGGAAGCGGGAGCTTTGGAAGCACCAAACGCAGCTCAAGCGGTGGCGCGACCGCGCCAAGCGGCTGATGGCCGCCACCGGGCCGGAGGCCCAGCGGGAGCGCGAGGCCCTGTTCCGCAAGCTGTACGAGCTCGGTATCCTGGACAAGCCCCCCGAGGAAGCCACCCTGGACGACGTCCTGCGGCTCAGCGTCGAGGACGTCCTCGAGCGCCGTCTGCAGACGATCGTTTACCGTAAGGGCCTCGCCAAGACCCCGCTGCAGGCCCGGCAGCTCATCGTGCACCGGCACATCGCCATCGGCGACCGGATCGTGACCGTGCCCAGCTACCTCGTGACCCGGGAGGAGGAGGATCAGGTGCAGTACTCACCGTACTCCCCGCTCCGGGACGAGGATCACCCGCTCCGGGCCCAGATCGAGGGAGAGGCGCCCGAGGAAACGGCCGAGTCCTCCGAGTAGGTAGCTCCCCGGGGTGATCGCGATGGCGGAGGAGGGTGGCGAGAAGAAGGGTAAGAAAAAGAAGGAGCGCTGGGGAGTCGCGCACATCTACGCCTCGTTCAACAACACGATCATCACGATCACCGACCTGACCGGCGCCGAGACCTTCGCCCGCTGCTCCGGCGGCATGGTGGTGGACGCAGACCGCGAGGAGAGCTCGCCCTACGCCGCGATGAAGGCGGCCCGCAGGGCCGCCGAGGAGGCCAAGGAGAAGGGCATCACCGCCGTCCACGTCAAGGTGCGCGCCCCCGGCGGCCACGGACCCAAGACGCCGGGACCGGGCGCTCAGGCGGCGATCCGAGCCCTCGCACGGGCCGGGCTGAAGATCGGTCGGATCGAGGACGTGACCCCGATCCCGCACGACGGCACCCGGCGGCCGGGCGGCAAGAGAGGGCGCAGGGTCTGAGCACCCTTGCGCGTCCGCCTCTACGACTACGAGCGGCTGGACGTCGAGCGCGCCACCTTCATCGTCGAGGACACCAGCCCGGAGTTCGTTAACACCATCCGCCGCGCCCTCTACACCCTCGTCCCCACGCTGCGCATCGAGGAGGTCATCATCTACGAGAACGACACGCCGATGTACGACGAGATGCTCGCCCACCGCCTCGGCCTCATCCCGCTCAAGGTCGACGATATCGACCAGTTCGAGCTCCCAGATCTCTGCGACTGCGGCGGCAAGGGCTGCGAAAAGTGCCAGGTGCGCGCCGAGCTCGAGGTGGAGGGACCCAAGAGGGTCTACGCCAAGGACCTCGAGTTCGACCATCCGGGCGTCGAGCCCGCCTTCCCCGACATGCTCATTACCGAGGTGGGAGAGGAGCAGCGGCTCCGACTCGAGGCCATCGCCGTCCCCGGCCTGGGCCTCGAGCACGCCAAGTGGAAGCCGGTCAGCGCGGTCGGGTACAAGGGCCTGCCCGAGCTGGAGATCGATGAGGAGCGACTCAAGGAGGAGCAGATCACGTACGAGTGCCCCCAGGGCATCATCAAGGTGAAGGACGGCGAGATCGTGCACCTCGACGAGGACCGGCTCCCCGAGTGTCGTATGTACAAGGAGTACGAGCGCGCGACGGACGGGGCGATCAGGCTCCGGCTCCGGGACGACGCGTTCGTGTTCAACGTGGAGACGGACGGGTCCATGCCCCTTAAGGAGGTGCTCGAGCGCGCGTTCGACGCGCTCGAGCACAAGCTCGAGTCGCTGAAGGAGAACCTCGAGCGCGAGGTGGGTGGGGAGTCATGACCTGGGCGCCCACCGGACCCACGAACATCGAGCTGAGGAAGCTCATCCGCGACCTGAAGAAGGCCTCCCGAGAGCACAACGCCCCGATCTGGCGGGACGTGGCCGAACGCCTCTCCCGACCCCGACGACAGCGGGCCGAGGTCAACGTGGGCAAGCTCGACGGGCTGGCCCGACGGGGCGTGATCCAGGAGAACGAGACCGTCCTCGTGCCGGGCAAGGTCTTAGGGGACGGCGTCCTCACCCAGCCCCTCCGCGTCGCGGCGTGGCGGTTCAGCCGGATGGCGCGAAAGAAGATCGAGGCGGCCGGCGGCGAGTGCCTGACCATCCGCGAGCTGATGGAGGAGAACCCGCGCGGCTCCCACGTGCGGATCATCGAGTAGGGGGATCGGGACCGTGGAGTACGCGCACGCCAAGCCGGTCGACCCGGAGGAGTGGACGATCATCGACGCCGAGAACGCCATCCTCGGCCGCCTCGCGAGCGTCGTGGCCAAGCGGCTGCTCAAGGGCGAGCGGATCGCCGTGATCAACACCGAGAAGGCCATCATCACCGGGGACAAGCGCCGGATCAAGGAGGAGTGGCTGCAGAAGATCCAGCGCGGTGACCCGAAGAAGGGCCCGTTCTACCCGCGCCGGCCCGACCTCATCTTCCGACGCGTCGTGCGCGGCATGCTCCCATGGAAGACGTCCCGTGGCCGCAACGCCTTCCGCCGCCTGCGCGCCTACATCGGCACGCCCCGGTGGGTGGAGGAGGCCGACGTGGAGCCCGAGCGCGTGGCCGAGGCGGACATGAGCCGGCTGAGCCGCCTCTGGTACGTCACGCTTGAGGAGCTCTCCCAAGAGCTCGGATACCAACCCCCCGAGGGGGCGCTTGAGCGGTGACCCGGATCGTCCAGACCACCGGGAAGCGGAAGACCGCGATCGCCCGGGCCGTGATCCGTGAGGGTGAGGGCCGCGTCCGCGTCAACAACCGGCCCGTGAA
Source organism: Methanobacteriota archaeon (assembly GCA_039833815.1). Taxonomy (GTDB): domain Archaea; phylum JAADCQ01; class Methanopyri; order Methanopyrales; family Methanopyraceae; genus Methanopyrus. Next base: position 9,618 of record JBDOKE010000127.1, read on the forward strand.
CATCATCGAGCCGGAGATGGCCCGGATGAAGATCATGGAGCCGCTGATCATCGCCGGAGAGGACGTCGTCGGCCAGGTGGACATCGACGTGAAGGTCCAGGGCGGCGGGTGGATGAGCCAGGCCGAGGCCGCCCGGATCGCGATCGCCCGCGGACTCGTGGAGTGGACGGGGGACCCCGACCTCCGAGACGCCTACCTGGCCTACGACCGGCACATGCTGAAGGGCGATCCGAGGCGCAAGGAGCCGAAGAAGTTCGGCGGTCGCGGCGCCCGAGCCCGGCGCCAGAAGAGCTACCGCTAGGGGCCCTCCCCATGATCATCCCAATTCGCTGCTTCACCTGCGGGCGACCGATCGCCCACCTGTGGGAGAAGTACGTCGAGCTGGTCGAGGAGGGCAAGAGCCCCAAGGAGGCCCTGGACGAGCTGGGGATCCACCGGTACTGCTGCCGCCGGATGTTCCTGTCGCACGTGGACCTGCTCAAGGAATCCCTCCCGTACACGCCCCCGCGCCTCGGCCTGTCCCGTTAAGGTTATTAACACCCTAGGCCGGCCCGGGCACGGCACCGGGGCCGTGGGGTAGCCTGGTCTATCCTCCGCGGCTGGGGAGCGGCCGCCCAGAGGCCGCGGGACCCCGGTTCAAATCCGGGCGGCCCCACCAACGCCGGGAATCGTTATGGAACTCATAACGTTCATCGGGACCACTGCACCCCCTCCGTGCACGCATGTCGCGAAGAGAAAGTAGTAACGTCACCCTGCCCACACTCGACGGGGGGACCGACGGCGTGAGAACCCTCGCCCCCACCCTGCTGGGACTCCTGCTGGCGCTCTCCGGCGCCGCCTCGGCGGGCCAGTACTTCCAGGTGCCGGAAACCGTGGTCGTGCACCTGTCCGGCGCGCCGTACCAGCCTACCTACGTGAAGTTCACCGACAAGGGCAAGGAGACCGTCCAGAACCTCCTGAACTCCATCAAGGTGACCGTGGACGGGAAGGAGGTGCAGCTGAGCGTCCAGGCCAAGAAGGTGAAGGAGGTTAAGGTGGACAAGCTCAAGAACGAGGAGTACGTGGCCGGCGCCCTGGGCTACGAGGTACCCGACCGGTACTTCGTCGGGTACCTGCAGTTCAAGGACAACAAGTACGTGGTGAAGTACGAGGAGCACCAGACCCCGGTGCACAAGTCGGCCCCCGGCTTCGGTGAGTTCAACGCGGTCGCGGCCGACGTGCTGGGACAGTACGACGAGAACAAGGGACTACCGTTCATCGCCCCGTCGGTGGACCCGACGGAGCACACCGAGGAGGTGATGCTGTGCCTACCGATCGAGGCCGACGTCACGCTGAGGCCGGCCGTGCTGCAGATGGACTGGTACATCTACCTGAACGAGGCCGAGCTGGGCAAGGTGTACCTCAAGTACGCCAAGGTGCACGCGCACAATGAAGGTGACCGCGTCCACCTCGTGTACGTGCCCTCAAAGGTGGACGTCGCGCTCGTGCTGAAGGAGGTCATGCCCAAGGCCGACGAGGTGATCGACACGATCGTGGACCCGTACTTCGAGGAGGCCAAGAAGGTCGAGGAGGCGAAGCTGACCGAGCTGCTGGAACCGGTGAAGGAGAGCATCGGCGGCTACCTGGGCGAGCTCGTCGCCGACCGGATCCTGAGACCGTTCCTGCAGGGGTTCATCAACAAGCTCGTCCTGGACCGGATTGAGGCGGAGCTCAAGGGCCTGCTCCGGGAGCCGGTTGAGCAGGCGCTCAACGAGCTGGCCGGCGTCTACCTGTCGATCTACACCTCGCAGTACCCGGAGACGACGGACGTGAGCGCCCTGGAGGCCCGGAAGCGGGCCCGACAGTCGGTCCTGTTCGAGCCGATGGTGGAGGCGGAGAAGTCGGTGATTCAGAGCAACGTCGAGAAGGCGCTGGACCAGGTTAAGGACGCCGTGGAGCAGGCGACTCAGGACTACGTTGACGACATCGCCGAGCTGGTGGGCACCTCCGAGGAGGACGTGAAGAAGACGATCAACCGGCTCACCGTCGGCGTGCTGGAGGACGTCATCGACAGCCTGTGGAGCTACCTGGAGTGGCTGATCAAGCTGGTGACGCTGAACACGCTGGCGTCGATGGCCGCCTCGGGCCTCCTGGTGGTCTAAACGCCACCCTCCTCCCCCTCCCCCTATCGTTATGATATTCGTAACGATTGGCCGGCAGGATTTTAATCAGCGCCGCCGTCCCGGGCCCGGCGCCTCGGCCTGTGACCGGTGAGGACCGGGTTCCGATGATCCGGGGCTCCGGGCCCCCGGTACAGCCCGACGGCGGCGTCGGGAGGTAGGGGGTGACGATCACCACCGATGACCTCCCGCCCTCCAGCCGGGGGCACACCCCGCGCACGTTTTTAACCCTCACCGCGGGTCACGCGGAGGGTCCCCGTGCTCCGGAACCGTCATGTGATCTCCGTCCGCGACTTCACCCGGGAGGAGATCGAGGTCATCCTGGACCACGCGGAACGAATGGAGGAAGTCTACGAGCGGGGCGGTGACGACCGACTCTCCGGCAAGGTGCTCGCCACCCTCTTCTTCTCCCCGAGCACCCGCACCCGACTCTCCTTCGAGACGGCCATGCTGCGGCTGGGCGGGGACGTGATCTCGCTCGTGGGCAAGGAGGCCGCGTCCACCGCCAAGGGGGAGAACCTGGCGGACACGATCCGCACGGTGGAGAAGTACTGCGACGTGATCGTGCTGCGGCACCCCAAGGAGGGCGCGGCCCGACTCGCGGCGGACTACGCCAGCGTCCCGGTCATCAACGCGGGGGACGGGGCGAACCAGCACCCGACCCAGACGTTCCTGGACCTGTACACGATCAGGAGGGAGAAGGGCCGGATCGAGGGCCTGAAGGTGGGGCTGATGGGCGACCTGAAGTACGGGCGCACCATCCACTCCCTGGCCTACGCGCTCGCGCTGTTCGGGGCCGAGATCCACCTGATTTCCCCGGAGGAGCTGCGGATGCCCCGGTACATCGTGCGCGAGCTCGAGGAGGCGGGCGCGGCCGACGTGGAGGAGCATCGGGACGTGCGGCCGATCCTGGGCGAGCTGGACGTGCTGTACGTGATCCGGATTCAGAAGGAGATGTTCCCGGACCCGGAGGAGTACGAGCGGGTTAAGGGCAGCTACCGGATCACCCGGGAGCTGATCGAGGAGCACGCGCGCGAGGACCTGATCATCATGCACCCGCTGCCGCGCGTGGACGAGGTGGACCCGGACGTGGACGAGCTGCCGCAGGCCCGCTACTTCGACCAGGTGCGGAACGGCGTGGTCGTGCGGATGGCCCTCCTGGACCTGCTGCTCGGGGACGCGGAGTAGGGGGCTCATCCCGTGCCGCTGAAGGTGAGAAGGATCGAGAACGGGACGGTGCTGGACCATCTACCCCCGGGAACGGCTCCGCTGATCCTCGACATCCTGAACGTGGACGTGGAGCGAACGACGGTGCTAATGGCGATCAACGTGGAGAGCTCGAAGATGGGCCGCAAGGACATCCTGAAGATCGAGGGCAAGTTCCTGGAGGAGGAGGAAGCGAACCGGGTGGCGCTGGTCGCGCCCAACGCGACGGTGAACATCATCCGGAACTACTCCGTCGCGGAGAAGTTCAAGGTCAAGCCGCCGGAGCGCATCGAGGGCATCGTCCCGTGCCCGAACCCGAACTGCATCACGAACGATGAGCGGGAGCCGGTGGAGCCGGTCTTCATCCGCGAGTCCACGGACGACCTGGAGTACCGCTGCCGGTACTGCGAGCGGGTGATCCGGGCGGAGCAGCTGCGCGAGCTGCTGCGCTGACCACCCACAACACCCTTAACGAGCGAACGGGGGTGTCAATACCGGGTACTAGTTAGTCTGGAGGGTGAGCGGGATGTCCGACCCCCGGTTCAGCTACTTCAAGACCTTCCTGGAGGTGGTGCGCCGCAAAAGCTTCTCCCGGGCCGCCGAGTCCCTGGGGATCACCCAGGGCACGGTCAGCAACCAGATCGAGACCCTGGAGCGGTTCTTCAACGCGCGCCTCTTCACCCGAACCCCGGAGGGAGTGGAGCTCACGGAGGAGGGCGAGGTGGCGCTCGAGGCCATTGAGAACGCCGTCGAGGCCATCGAGCGCGCCCGGGATGAGATCTCCGCCATGTCCCGAGAACCCTCCGGCAAGGTCCGCGTCTCCACGAGCACCGTCCCCGGTGGCTACCTCATCCCCGGCAACATCCGGCAGTTCCGGGCCGAGTACCCCAAGGTGGACGTCGTCATCCGCGTGTGCGACTCGCGCGAGGCCACGGAGCACGTGATGAACGGGGAGGCCGACGTCGCGATCGTGGGCACGGACGCCTTCGTCCGCAAGCGGAGCCTTGAGGTCGTCCCCATCGCCTCGGAGGAGCTCGTCCTCGTCGTCCCGCCCGACCACCGGCTGGCGGACCGCGGCACCGTGTCGGTGGAGGAGATCATCGGGGAGGATTACGTGAACCGGGAGAAGGGTTCCGGCACGCGCGAGGAGGTCCTGAAGTACCTGCGCGAGCACGACCTGTCCTTCGACGACTTCAACGTCGTGGAGGAGCTGGGCAGCACCGAGGCCGTGGTGACCGCGGTCAGCCAGGGGACCGGTATCAGCATCGTCTCCGAGCACGCGGCCAAGCGCGCTGAGTCCTCGGGACTGGTCAAAACGGTCCGCCTCTCCGACCGGCCCCGCCGCCTGTTCTACGCGATCAAGGCCGAGAGCCCGCTGCACCCGACCGCCACCGAGGTGTTCTGGGAGTTCCTGCTGGAAGAGGCAGAGCTGGAGTCACCGTGACAGCAGCCCACGGAGCGCGCGGGCCCGCTCCCTCACGGCCTCCAGCGGGTCCCTGAACCCGTGCGTGGGCAGCTCGCCACCACGGTAGTCCGGCGCCACGACCCGGCCCTCCCCCACCCGCACCCCCAGGTCCCAGCACAGCTCCCTCACCAACCGATCCTCGGCCCGCACCGAGCCCGAGACCGGGGCCACCTCCCGCCACGTGTCGAGCACCCGGTCGAGAAACCCACGGAGATCCCGCTCCCGACCTCCCGCCAGCACCCAGGCACGCAGCCCCGTCTTCACCACCTCGGAGAAGGACGCCGCCGAGGCCGGAATGACGAACCGAGCGCGCCCCGGCGAGACCCGATCTACCATTTCCCAAGGTACCACCAGCAGATCAGCCTCCGCCTCCCGCAGCTTGGACGGATCCGGGCGCACGAGCTCCACCTCGAGCCCCACCATCCTCAGGATCCGCGCGTAGTACGGCGTTGAGACGACCCTCAACGCTCCTCCTCCCTAAGCCGATCCAGCTCCCTCACCAGGGCATCGTACCGCTCGATCCCGCCCTCCTGCACGTACCGGCCCCGGGACCGCAGCCGCTCTTCCGCCCGAGCCAGCTCGTACCCCAGGTACACCGCGTGCTCCGGCAGGGAGACCAGCCCCAGCGAGACCAGCGCCAGCCCCAGCTCCAGCCCGTCCTCGGACTCCAGACGAAGTCCCCCCTCTCCCCGGTGCACGTGCTCCGCCACGATCACCCCACGCTCGTGGTTCACGTCGATCACCACGCTACCCCGGGGATCCCGGGGCGCGTCCCGGACGAACCGACCCGCCGGCAGCCCGGACGAGCGCGAC
>JBDOKE010000128.1:0-3151 GCA_039833815.1 Methanobacteriota archaeon
GGCCTCGGTAGCTCACATTCCCGCGGATCGAAGTGAGGTCACCCGTGACCGTCCCGGCCGTCCCCGCGGCCGTGCTGGTGCCTGCCGTGGCGTGGTCGCCCGGGCACCCGGGACCGAACCCGTACTGCCCGTGCTTCCAGCACTGTCCGTGTGCGAACCGGCAGTCGCGGCAGCCGTCGGCCCCGCCGCCCTGGTACCCCAGTCCGTGGCACAACCAGGGTCGAGGTGGAGGGTCTCCACCACGGGGCCCGGCGCGTCGCCGCTGGGTCTGCTAGCGGTACCGGTGATGCTCCGGCGGTGGCGACGGTACCCCCAACTATCGTTCTAATGATCGTAACGTTTGGTTCGGAGGAAGGAAACGGGACGCGTTCACCGTCCCACGACCTCGTTTCCAATCACGTACACGGCGACGGTCTGATTGTGCTGGATGAACTTGCCGGAGGGGGTCAGCCCGTACTCTCCGTAGCAGTTGAACCCGAAGACGGGCACGTCCTCCCCGGTCAGGTCCAGGAGGATGTCGAGGGCCTCGTCCGTGTCGATGACCAGGTGTCGGGCGGCGCAGTTGAACACCATCACGAGGCCCAGCTCCTCGGGGGAGCCGGCGTTCTCGATCGCCAGCTCGGCCGCTCGGCGGAAGGATTTCTCCACGTCGCCGGGCCTCATCAGGCGGACGGGCGCCCCGTCGGGTAGCTGGGCGACCAGTCGCAGGGTGCGCTGTTCTTCGTCCGCGTCGATGGGGGTGCGGATCAGGTAGTAGGGTCGGGGGCCCATGTCGTAGACGCCGAGGGGGTACCTGAGGAGGGTCTCCCGGTCCGAATCGCCCGCGAGGTCCTCGTACACGTCCAGGGCGGGCTCGCCGTTCAGTCGGACGACGTCGACGCCGTCCACCTCCGCGATCATCGGCTCGGAGTGGGGGACGTACCCGTGGTCGACGGCGTGGCCGCGCTTGAGGGCGGAGTAGACGGTGAGGATGGCGATGGCGTCCTCGTACACGGCGTCCCGGTCGAACACGTACGTGCGCTCGAACTCGTACTCGTCCGCCGTCATCCCGCCGACGACACCGACCTCCGGGCCCAGCTGATCCAGCACGCCCCGTAGCACCTTCACGGAGGCTTCGGGGTCGTCCAGGCAGCACAGGCCGTCCACGAACAGCACCACGTCCACGAGGGAGTGGCGAACAACGTCCAGGCTGCCGGTCACGATGCCCGTCGCCACGGGCGCCAGGGCGGCGGAGACGTCCACCCTGACGTTCTCGGCCGCGCGGGCGAGCGATTCGGAGGCGACCGCGTGCGGGTCTTGGGAGAGTCCGTCCCCGATCGCCATCCCGAGCGCGACCAGGTTGGAGAGCTCCAGCGCGAGCACCGCGATCGAGCCCTGGCTGAACCCGTCGTTGGTCACGTTGCCCGCGGAGGAGAAACCGAGCAGTAGGTAGTCACCGTCGCCCAGGTACTCCACCAGGGCCCTCCGGACCTCGTCCGGATCGTGCCGCGGGGAGAAGGCGCAGAGGACGGCGTGCACCTCGTCCAGGTCCTCGGTGGCCTCCTCCACGGCCTCCTCAGGGCTGCTCTTGGAGGAGCCGACGCCCGCGCGCAGGGGCCGCCTGACCAAGCCGCACCCGCCCCCCGGTATCATGGATCAGACGATTTGTCGTAATTTTCGGTACTTACGCCCTGGTTGGGAGGATCGTCCCGGGCGCGATTACGGCGTGAGGTGAACGTGAGTTCCCATTTCGTGCACCGCGGTTCCCGGGATGTAAGGGCTCGGGCCGGGGGGTGGTGTGGAGGGCTCGGAAACGTGGCGGGGTTGCTAGAAGGTCGGACCGCGGTGCCGGGTGGCGCGGAGGAGGAGGTAGTGAGTGGTCGCGAGGGTGGTGAGGAGCAGCCCTAGGAGCCAGATCCAGATCATCCTGTGCGGGGAGACGGGGCTGGTCGGGTTGGAGCGGGTCATGGTGGTGGGTCTCGCGCTGCTCCGGGCCGGGGTGCGACCGTGGGTCCCGGAGGTGCTCTCCCTCGGTGGCGTTGCGGGCGCGGTTCGGGGGGTCGTCTTCCCTGAGCTCGCCGCGCGGGCCGTCGCGCCCGCGTGGATCGCGCGCGGTACGCTCGTGAGCGTCGCGCCCGTGACCCCGATCGTGGTCGGGGGCCTGCGGTGGCCGGTCGGGGCGCCGGGGGTGCCCTCGCCGGGTCTTGCGGTCGCGCTCAGGGGGCTCGAGGTTTCGGAGGGCGCCGGGTGTGACGTGGGGGCGGTGGGTGCCGTTGTGGGTCGTGTGGTTGCGGTCGGTGAACGTCGTCCGGTGGCAGGGTTGCCGGGTGCGGTGGTGGTCGTAGTGGTGGGGGCGGTGGGGGCTTGAGTGGTCGTGGCTTGGGCGTGGGCTTGAGCGGTGTGGGTGGTCGGTCCGGGCCGTGTGTGGACGGTTCTCGTGGGCCGGGCCCTGGTGGTCTCGGTCAGGAGGCGTTCGATCTGCCGGACGATCGCTCGGTTGTCTAAGCGGGCGTACCACCGGAGGGCGCGCTGGATGAGGGGTTGGAGTTCCCGCAGCCTCTCGGGGGCGTATAGGGTGAGGTAGCGGACGGCGAAGGGGAGGGTTAGGGGGTTGGTGCTGGTGTGGTGGCAGGTGGCGGGCCCGTACTTGGCGGTGTAGCGGATGTAGGCCTCGATGACGCGGGTGGCGAGCTCGGGCTTGGGATTCCAGGTGCCGATTCTCATGGCCTCGACCATCCAGGCGAGGATGGACTGGACGGCGGCGCCGCCGAAGGTGGTGGTGGGCCCGTGGGTCTCGATCCAGCGGAGGAGGTTCTCGGCGACCTGGTCGTAGAGGACGGTGTAGAGTCGGGCGACCTGGGGCGCGACGACGCCCCAGGCGGTCCAGTACTCCATGCGCTCGGCGAGGCGGGCCCAGCCGTAGTCGCCGTGCTCGAGGAAGGCGCGCATCCAGGACTCGCTGAGGAACTTGGTGCGGACCTCGGCGGCGAGCTCCTCGGCGAGGGTGCGGACGCGGGCGGCGCTGGGGTTGACGGCGTACTGAACGTACACGTCGATGCGCTTGCCGGTGAGCCTGTACACGTAGAAGTTGATCCCGCCGAGCCAGTCGTAGTAGTCGTCGCAGTCGAGTAGGCCCCAGACGTTCACGATGTTGTGCACGGCGGCGTCCACG
>JBDOKE010000129.1:0-8357 GCA_039833815.1 Methanobacteriota archaeon
TCGTCCACCCGACCGGGTTCCCCACCGCCAGGTCGTGAAGCGGGGCGGCGCAGCCCACCGTCCCGACGACGCCCAGGTCGCGGATCCCGGATTCCCACAGCGTGGACAGGAGCTCCAGCGCCCGGTACCCCACCTCGGGGTCGACCGGGTGGCCCGCGTCCTCCGGCGGCTCCAGCGCGTCGAGCCTGAGCCTCGAACAGATCTCCCGGTAGGCGTCCCAGGGCGTTAACCTTCTTTCAACTCTCACCTCCCCCGCACTAAAAAACTTCCTATCGCCCCGAGCGGCCACAACCCTCGTCCCGTCCCCGCGCACCAGTAGCCGCACCGTCCGTCCCCACTGCTCCCCCACGCCACCGTCCCGGAGGATCAAGATACGGGGAGGCAAGGTCCCGACCCCACCGGAGGAAGAGCATCACGAGCCCGACCACCGTCACGTCCCCGGACGCGCCCGGGCTGACCCGGCGCTCGAGGCACTCCCGCACGAACGACCAGAGCTCCCGCCGGCCCCTGGGGGTCAACACTCCGCCCAACCTCAGCACCCGGCGCGCCCGGCGCCGGACCCACCTCCGATCCCCCGGAGGGAGCCCCGCGTCCTCCAGCACGGCCATGCAGGCCAGGACCGACTGAACCACGGCCTCCTCGAGCGAGCCGCCCCGCCTCAGCACCGAGACCAGGGTGGGGAGCGACACCGTCCTGGCCGTCGCGAGCCCGGAGGCCGCCTCCCCGAAGATCCCGGCCAGCCCCTCACGGACCCGCCTTCTACCGCACTTCGTCTCCGTCCGGTCCCACAGGCGCTCCGCGCAGAGCCGTCCCACCTCCCGGATCCGCTCGACGGGCACGGGATCCCGCTCCCACCCGGCCGAGTAGCAGTGCACGGCCCCCAGGAACAGGACCCCGCGCACGGGATTCGGGCCGGCGGAGGCGGTGAGTACGTCCACGTTCCAGGCGGGCAGGCGGCGCACGAGCTCCTCCGCCGGCTCCCGGCTCAGCCCGAGTTCCAGCGCCTCGCGCAGGCATCTTCTCAGCGCGGGCAGGCAGAGGCAGAACTCCCGGGGCCCCATGTCCGGGTGAGGGCTGGGGGAGACGGGGTCCACGAGCCCGGGCTTCGGACCGGAGAGCGCCTCGATCGCGACGGCCCGGCAAAATAGGTCCGGCAGCTCGCGCGGGTCGGCCACGCGGGTCACCCGGCCCCGAGCTCGGAGATCACGCTGCGGGCCGCCGGTCGCCAGGCGGACAGCGTCGGTCGACCGTCCCGCACGACCAGCACGTCCCGGTACCGCACCTCTTCGGGCTCGCCGAAGACCTGCCGCCCTCCCCGGAAGGCGAGCACGGTGTCGCCGAGGCGCAGGTAGGCGCAGGGACAGCACTCCCGGAACACGTCCAGGTTCCCCACGATCCTCCGCCGGAGCCGGCCCGGCAGTGGGCCGGAGAACGTGAACAGCGCGTGGAGGCCGACCCGGCGCGGCTCCAGCCTCAGCAGGTCCCGAAGCAGGCCCATCGCACCCGCATCCGCCACGATCGCGAGGACGTCACCGTCGCCCTCCGGTACGCGCGCCTCCTCTTCCCCGGACGCGGCCCCCCACGCCCCGGCCCGGACCGGCACGGTGACCACCCTACCGCCGACCTCGCGGCCGCCCACCACCACCGTCTCCCGAAACCGCTCCCCGCGGGCCACGGTACCGACCACCGCCGCCCGTCGCACCTTGCACCCCTCCAGCACGCTCCCGAGCACCAGCCCCTCCTCCACCTCCGTGTCGATGAGTACCGAGTCCCGGACGGGCACCGGCGGCCCCCCTACTTGGTCCTCAGTCGGAGCACGTAGAGGGGGAAGGTGAAGGGTCGGCGCGGGAGCTCGATCGCGTGACCCAGCCGGACGATCCTCGGCCGTCCCTTGACGGTCACCCCGAACTCCTCGGGGCGGTCTTCCTCGACCTCCAGCCCGCCGTCGACGAGTTTGAGGTTGAAAGCGCGCCCCCGGCGCCCCTCGACCTCGAACTCCGAGCCGTCGAACTCGATCTCCACCCGCTCCGCGTCCACGACCATGCCGCGCGGCATCGCGGGGTTGCCCCCCACCACCCCGCGCCGGGGCACCCGCTCAGTCACCACGCTGTTCGGGAGCAGCACCGCCTCCTCGCCCACCTCGGCGCCGGGTAGGAGGGAGACGCCGGGCCCGATCAGGGAGCCCCGGCCGACGGTGGGGGGCTCGAGATCCCCGCTGACCTTCAGCTGCCCCAGCACGGAGCCGTGGTGGACGGTGGCGCCCTCCGAGACCCGACCCGTGACGGTGGTCCGGGCCCCCACCGCGCACCCCTCGAGCTCCGCGTTGTAGATCACGGACTCGCCCGCGATCAGGGCGCCGCGCAGCCGCGCGTCGGGGCCTAGCCGGACGCGCTCGCCGATCACGCAGTCCTCGCTCGCCCGCACGTCACCGAGGATGATCGTCGTGTCCGGGTCGGTCACGGCCGGGTGCTCGTCCTTGTTCCTCCGCGTCAGCGGCTGCATTCTCGGTCACCCTCAGGGTCGACAGGCCCGCTTTCACGCACCGGAGCACGTCGTCGACGGCGTGCTTCAGGGACCCGAAGCCGTCGCCTCTCAGGTGGATGCGACGGTCCCGCACGCGGCACCAGGGGTCCGCGTCCGGAATCAGGGCGAGGAGCACCGGGTCGGGCACCCGCAGCCGGAGGGTGGCGCGCACGCGGGAGGTCAGGCAGCTCACCCGTTCCATCACTCCCGCGTCGGGTCGGAGTAGGCTTAGCTCATCATCCCTCCGCGTGCACGTCCTCGGGGTCGAAGGGGGGCGAGCACGCGACGAGGAGCCTCATTCGACCCTCCACCTTGTGCCTTACCCCGGGTCGCACCACGACCACGTCCCCGGGGCGCACGTCCACGGGCCGCCCGTTCAGGTGGACGCGGCCGGTTCCCTCCAGCACGTAATAAACTTCCGTGATCCGCTCGTGGTAGTGCTCCTCGCCATCCCCGTCCACCTCGACCTCGGCCAGGGAGAGGCGCTCGTCCGAGTACAGCTCCAGGACCCGGCCGCACACGGTCTCCCGGCGGTTCCGCTCGACTCGCAGCTCCCATCCCAACAGCACCGCCCCGGGGCTGGTGATCCTGCGAGGCGATCTAACGTTGACGGTGCGGTGGACGCTGCTGTCGCTGGCCTTGGGCGCCGTCGGGGGGCTGTGCGCCACCACCATCACCTGGACCATCCTGACCGTGGGCCGGCTCTCGGGTGGGTCCACGTGGGTGACGCCCGCGGTGATGGCGCTGGCCGGGGCCGTGAGCTCGCTGCACCCGGAGCTCCCAGGGACGGGGCTGGACAAGGCCCGGCAGGGACGCGCCCGGGACCCGGTGGCCGGCGCGCTCAAGCTCCTGGTGGCTGGGATCGTGATTGGGTCGGGTGGAAGCGGGGGTCAGGTGGGTCCCTGCGTGCAGTCGTGCGTGTCCATCGGTCGCTGGTGCGCCGAGCGGTTCGGCGTGAGGGGCCTGCCTCGGTCGTGGGCGATCGTCGCGACCGCGTCCGGTGGGGTGTCCGGGGTTCTGTGCGCGCCGGTCTCCGCGGCCCTCTTCACGCTGGAAACGCTCGCCGGGAGGCTGGAGTACCCGTACCTGCCGCCGGCCATCATCGCCAGCGTTTCCGGGTACACGGTGTACTACCTGATCCTGGGGAAGCGCTACCTGCTGACGACCCACGCCGGGTACGCGTACTCCTGGTGGGACCTGCCGGGGCTGACGGTGGTGGGACTGGCGGCGGCCGCGGCGGCGTACGGTCTGGTGCGCTCGGTGCAGGTCGCGCATCGGTGGATGCACCGGATTCAGCGGGCGGAGGTTCGGGCGCTGTTCGCCGGGGTCGCGGTCGCGGTCCTGGGGGCGTGGGTGCCGCAGGCGGTGGGGCTGGGGCTGGACTGGGCGTCCCGGGCGGCGATGGGTCGGATGGACCCGTGGTGCTCGGGGCTGGCGTTCCTGGGTAAGGTGGCGGCGACGGCGCTCACGCTGGGTAGCGGCGTGCCCGCGGGTTTCGTCTCGCCGGTCGTGTGCGCCTCGATCTTCTTCGGGTCCGCCGTGCGGGCGCTGGTGGGACTGCCGACGCCGGCCGCCGTGGCCGCCTCCATGTCCGCGTTCCTGGCGGTGGCGTTCGACGCCCCGGTCTCAGCCTCGGTGCTCGTGATGGAGCTGTTCGGCATGGACTGCGCCGTGCCGGCGGCGTTGGGGGCGGTGCTGGGGTACCTGATGGTCAATCCGGGATTCCTCGGGGAGCTGCTGCGGGGGAGGGAGCGTGTTCGAGGTGGAGGTGAAAATCGCCGTTGAGAACCCGGAGGAGGTGCGTGAGCGGCTGCGGGAGCTGGGGGAGCGCACGGGGACGCTGGAGCAGGAGGACGTGTACTACCAGCATCCGTGTCGGGACTTCGGTGAGACGGACGAGGCGCTGAGGTTGCGCCGCGCGAACGGTAGGGTGGTGCTGACGTACAAGGGGCCTCGGGTGGGTCGGGAGAAGTCCCGGGAGGAGGTGGAGGTTGAGGTGGAGGACGGGGAGCGGATGGATCGGATCCTGAGGCGCCTGGGGTTTCGGCCGCTGGAGCGGGTGAAGGTTAAGAAGCGCCGGGAGGTGTACCGGGTGAGGTTCGAGGGTCGGGATGTGACGGTGGTGCTGGACGAGGTGAGCGGGTTGGGGACGTTCCTGGAGTTGGAGTGCTCGGTACGCGAGCGCTCCGAGGTGGAGCGGGCGGAGGAGAGCCTTCTACGGCTGGCCGAGAAGCTCGGCGTGAGGGGAGAGCGGGTGCGCGAGTCCTACCTGGAACTCCTGATGGAGCGCTCGGGGGAGTGAGCGGTGTTCGACTGGATACGGCGGCGCCGACGCACGATCGTGACGGCGGGCATCCTGTTCCTGGCCGGAATGATGGTGCTCTCGGCCATCCCGACGTTCACGCTCTCGGGGCAGGCCGGTGGACGGGTGGTGGCGGCGCGGGCCGTCGTGAAGGCGAAGATCGTGCGCGATTACCAGGTGTCGATCGTTCGAGCGCTGGTCGTGCCGAAGCGTGGCGTTTCCGAGGAGGAGCTGCGGAAGGCGGTTGAGGGCGTGGAGAGCGTCGAGCGAGTCTCCGTGCAGAAGACCAAGATCAAGGGGTACGAGGTGTACGTGGTGGATGCGCTGGTACCGAGCACGGTGGACCCGAACCAGGCCAAGAGGGACGTGGAGAGGGTCCTTAAGGGCAAGGCGATGGCGGAGCGGAGCGCGGTGGTGAAGGGTTCCGTGTTCCTGTTCCAGGCCTCGTACGATGGGAGGCCGGACAAGCGGAGGGTGGAGGAGGCGGTTCGCAGGGAGCTGGGTAACCGGGTCATGGACGGCCCGAGCGTGAAGGTACGGTACAATTCCGTGGTCGGTAGGGTCCTGTGCAACGTGAGCGACGGTAAGCACGTGGAGGTGAAGCGTCGGATCGAGCGGGCGTTGAGGAAGACGGGGGCCCGTGGGTGCCTGGTGCTGGAGCAGCTCACCGTGCGGCTGGGTCGGGTGCGGGTGGACCTCCTGGGTCCCGGGGAGGAGAAGGTGGGGACGCGGACGGTGAACTTCTCCGGGCGGACGGTGCCCGCGATGGTGCTGCCGGAGCACGCGAGGCAGGGGGAGGTGGGCCTGTGGTTCTGGATGTCCACCTCCGGGGGACGGCAGCGCGTTTTCCTGGTGGACCAGTCGGTCGTGCAGGGACACTACACGGTGTTCTAGCGCAGGCGCGGTCGGTCCGCGCCCAGCCCTTTCCACAGTTTCTTCACGATCTCCGGGTTGGAGAGGGACAGCTTCGGTGGGACGTGGAGAAGCGCCTCCAGCAGGTCCTCTCGCGTGCCCTGAATCAGCACGGAGTTCCCGTCGCGGGTGATCCGGACGCCGTGGTCGAGAAGCAGCCGCAGGAGCTCCTCCGGGGGCTCCTCCCTCACCCTGATTGTAACCTCTTCACGTGGTCGGCGAGCCACCGGATGATGTCCCCATCCGTGATGATGCCCAGCAGGTGCCGTTCGTCGTCCACGACGGGCAGCTGGTTGTAGATGCCTTCGGGCGCGGAGCACATCTTCTTGATGACCGTGATCAGGTCGTCGTCCGGGCGCGCGACCACCACGTCCGTTTCCATGACCTCCTCCACGGTGGTTCCGGGTTCGTATCGGTCCTCCAGTAGGGCCCTACCGAGGTCGGTTCGGGTTACGAGGCCGAGGAGGCGATCCTCTTCGTCGGTGACAGGGAGGGCGCCCACGTCGTTCTTGATCATGATCTCGAACGCCTCGATGACCCCGTCGTTAGGGGACGCGGTGATCGGGTCTTCCGTCATGAGCTCCTCGGCCTTGCACCGTCGAAGCTCCTCGGTCAGGCGCATGCTTTCACCACCAGGATGCGCTTTTTGCCAGCTCTTTCTCTCCCTTCAGCAGCTTGGACGATATGTAGCTCACGATTTTCTCCACGGTCTCGTCGATGTGCTCGTTGTTGATCACCGGGATGTCGTGGTCCTCGGCGTCCTCGATGAGGAAGTCGTGGATCTTTCGGATCTCCTCGAAGTACTTCAGGTACCGCTCGGCCGGGCGGGACAGCTTGGTGTCCCGGGAGCGTGCGTAGAAGCGCCACTTGTGCGCCTCCTCGTCCTCCACGGCGAGCATGAAGGCGAACACGTTGGGGTAGTTGAGGATCTCCTTCTTGATGAGGCGCGGGACGATGTGCACGCCCTCGATGATCACGTGGATGCCCTCGTTGATCGAGCGGTTGACGACGCCCTCGATGCCGACCACGACGGGCTCGGAGTGGTCGAGGAAGCCGGTGATCACGGGGTCCTCAGCGGGCTTGTAGCGGAGGCGCTTCCAGGCGGTGTAGGAGGACTCGTAGAGGGTCGGGTACAGCTCCTCGGCCAGCACGCGGCGCATGACCTCGCGGATGGCGTCCGTGCCGATCACGTTCGTGATGCCGAGTCGATGGCCGACCTCGGCGGCGATCGTGGACGTGCCCACGCCGGACGCGCCGCCGATCAGGACGATGATGGGCTCCTCCCGCTTCTTGATCCGACGCCAGAGCTCGTACCGCTCCGCGAGGGACTCGTCGATCTCCTCGAGCTTCTTGCGGATGATGTCGGCCAGCTCGTCCGTGCTGATCTCTCGGACGCCCTCCCGCTGCAGCTCCCGCTTGATCCTCAGGGCGATCTCGTAGGCCTTGTGCGGCTCGATGCCGATGGCCGTGAGGGAGCGGGCGAGGACCCCGCGCGAGAAGGGCATCTCGTAGTGTCGTGACTTTACCGTAATCCGGTCCCCGCGCTCCCGCTCCTCCTCCCTCTCGCCGTCACCGCTACCTTTTTCCGCCAACCTGCTCGCACCCCCTGCGGGGGCCCACGTGGGAGAGCAAGGAGGAGGTGAGGAGAAGGCGAGGAAATATGACATGATAATCCCGTTAGGGGTTCCGGCTGATATCATCGCTGAAGTTGAGCGGCGGTGCGCCGTGAAAGTCGTGCAGCGGGAGCTGGAGCGGGGCGGGATGAAAACCACGGTGCTGGCGTTTAGGGGCACCAAGGAGGCGCTAAAAGAGGCTAAAAAGGTGATGGAGGAGCTGCTCGAGCGGCGGGTGGAGGAGCTCTCCGGTCCGGGTCGCCCTACTCGTCGTCGCTCCGGATCCTCTTGAGCTCCTTCACGAGCGCCGGCAGGAACACGCCGACGTCGGAGACCACGCCCAGCGCCTGCGCCGTGCCTCGGTCCATGAGCTTGGTGACCACGGCCGGGTTGACGTCCACGCAGATCGTCTTCACCCAGGAGGGTAGTAAGTTTCCGGTGGCGATCGAGTGCAGCATCGTGGCCAGCATGAGGACGAGCGTGGCCCCGCGCAGGTGCCGCCGCATCTCCTTCTGCGCCTCCATCACGTCGGTGATCACGTCCGGGATGGGGCCGTCGTCCCGGATGGACCCGGCCAGGACGTAGGGCACGTCGTTCACGATGCACTCGTACATGATCCCGTCCTTCAGGACCCCCTCCTCCACGGCCCGCTTGAGCCCGCCCACGCGGCGGATCTCGTTGATGGCGTACAGGTGGTGGCTGTGCCCTCCCTTCACGGGCTCACCCGTCTCCAGGTCCACGCCCAGTGAGGTCCCGAACAGGCTTGCCTCCACGTCGTGCACGGCCACGGCGTTGCCCGCGAAGAGAACGTCCACGTATCCGTTCCGGATCATCCAGGCTAGGTGATCCCGGGCCCCGGCGTGGATGACGGCCGGTCCCACGACCACCACGATCTTGCCGTCCTTCCGGTGCCGCTCCAGCTCCCGAGCGATCCGCCGGATGAGGGTGGGGGTGGGCTTCTCCGGCGACACGTCGCTGCCCATGAATCCGAAGATGCCGGTCCGACC
>JBDOKE010000130.1:0-22251 GCA_039833815.1 Methanobacteriota archaeon
GCTCGGTCAACGGGAGACCCCCGTTAGGAGGACCTAACCCCGGGTGCCCGGGGCCCGTGAATTTAACCTGCTCGGAGGCGCTTACCCACCGTCGACCGACCGATAAGGACCAACCGCCGGTACCCCAACCGACGCGCCCACGGCCCGCACTCCGGGGCCCGAACCCGACCGAACGTCCACGACTTGACCAGGTCTCCCAGCGCCCCGCCCGTCAGCACGTCCCAGACCGCGTCCATGAACGACGGGTCGCGGATCCCCAGCTCCCGCTCCAGGTACTCACGCAGCCTCGGTTCCACCCGGTATCGGTACCACGCCCCGGCGAGCGTGAACGCGGTCAAGAAGGCGAGCGCGCCGAGCGGGTCCCCGCGCGTCGCCGCCAGCAGCCCGGCCACGGCGAGCGACGCGTTCCCACCGTCCCCGAGCATCGCCCGACCGCGCAGGTCGAGCGCCACGTAGGGGGCGAGCGCCGCCCAGAGCACCGCCAGGGCGTCCGGGTCCGCGGTGCCCATCGGTACGCACAGGAGCGTGGCCACCGCGAGCGCGAAGGTGAACGCTCGGGGCTGCGTGTCCACGATGTTGGCGGGCTGGGGCAGGAACCCGGCCACCAGCCCGGCGATCGGTCCGTACCGGCCCCAGCACCACGCCAGGGTCAGCAGCATGGCCAGGCCGCGTGAGAGGTGGCCGACCTCCACGCCCAGCCGGGTGGGTCGGCGACCCAGCGCGTCGTCCACGAAGCCCAGGAGGGCCAGGATGAGCGAGGGCACGGTGCCGACCGGGGACAGGAGGGCGTAGACGAGGGCGGGCACGATCCCGACGCCGCGGGGCGTGCCCCCGCGCACGGGCTCGTACAGCGGCCCGTCCACCCACCGGAACACCCGGGCGGCGGCGAGCGTGCCGGCGGTGGAGAGGAGCAGGGCTAGCACGGCCCGGTGCACTCGGACCACCCCGAGGAAAGGCGGGCCAGGACCTCCGGAAGCTCCTCCACCCGCTCCGGCCCCACGATCACCTCGCAGTCGGCCCGGGCGGCCACCTCCCAGGTCGTGGTCCCGTCGATGAACGAGCCCAGCTCGACGGCGATCCGGGGCACGATCGCGACGTCCACGTCCGCCCCCCGGAGCGCCCGGATAACGTCACGCCCCGTGAGCAGGCCGGCGCAGCCGATGTTCCCCCCGAAATACCGGTTGCGCACGATCACCGGCTCGAGCACCCGGGCCTCCAGCTCGGCGTTGACCCGCTCGCAGAGCTCCCGGATCACGGGGCCGAAGGCCTCGCCCGTGACGAGCCCCACGCGCCCCTCCAGCCCCCGCAGGGCCCGGGCGCACCGCCTCGCCAGTCGATCGAGCCTTGGGCGGAACCGCTCCTCCGGGAGTAGGCTGTCGCAGGGGACCACGTCCAGGTCGAGCTCCCGGTCCAACCGCCGGCAGACCCGCCACGCCCACCGCTCCTCGCCCGGGGTGAGCGGCCGCAGGCCGCCGCGGTGGTACCGGGTCAGCCCGACGGGGATGACCACGCACTTGCGCAGCCCCCAGTCGTCCAGGTCCCGGAGGATGCGGGGTAGGCTGCGCAGGTTGTGGCCGGGCACGAGCACGACGTTGGCGACGGTGTCGACCTCCCCGGCCGCGCGCCGGACGAGCTCCAGCACCCGCTCCGCTCGGGACACCGACTCGCGGGTCAGGGAGGCCCGCTCCGCGGGGTCGGTGGACATCAGGTGAAAGTCCAGCTGGTCCAGGTGCCGCAGGAGCTCCTCCAGCCGGCGCTCGGTGAGCCCCTTTCCGGAGGTGATCAGCTTGAGGGGCAGCGGCTCCCGGGACGCCACGAGCTCGCGCGCCCTGCGCAGCACCTCCCCCAACCGTGGGTGGTTCACGAGGTCGGATGGGTACAGGGAGAGCTCGCTGATCACGAGTCGCTCGCGCGCGTCCGGGGGTAGTTGGGTCGCGTAACAGTGCCGGCAGGTGGGGCGGCAGGGCGGCGTGGGATCGTCGGGCGGTCCGTGCGACTCGATCAGCCAGGTGAGCTCCCCGTCGTAGTCCAGGTGTCGGGTGATCCACTCCGCGCTCACTACAGCTCCTCCCTTCGCACGCGTTCTCGCAGCGTTCGGATCCGCTCGAGGACGGCGTGGAGGTAGCGGCGGGCGAGCCGGGGCGACGGGTCGGGGTCCGAGTGGCCCGGCCACGGGCAGCGGGGGAGGCGCAGGTTCCCCGGGACCTCCCGCTCGATCAGTCGCTCCGCCTCGAGCGCGGCCCGCTCCCACTCGAGCAGCGGCATGACGGCGGGCGGGGCCTCGTAGAGGAGCAGGTACGCGGCGCGCCGAACCCCTCCCTCGGGCAGCTCGGCGTACGTGGGCTCGTGCACGTAGTGGCCGATGAGGTCGAGCGGGGCGCCGGACACCAGCTTCAGCGCGTAGGTGAGCGCGTGGATGGCGAGCTCGGCGGAGCTGGCCCGTCGGGGTGACCGTAGCCGGGGGTCGTGAAGCCGGACGTAGAAGGCGCGGATCCGTACGGTGAGGTCGCCGGACTCCAGCAGGATGGGCCGGTCGCGCACGTCCGGGGGCGGGACGAGGACCGTGTCCGTCCAGCGGATCTTCACGTGGCCCAGCCCGCATCCCTCGAGGTCCTCGCCCTCCCGAGTCTCGGCCTCGATCTCGATCCTGGGGTACGGCCACCAGCCCTCGTCGATGAGCTGGCGGACCGAGGGGTCGTACTCCTCCGCCGGTAGGGCCGGGATCGTCCGGCGCTCCTCGTCGGGCGGTCCCACCACGATCCATACGTCTCCACGGTACCGGAAGGCGCACCCGGGCGCCCAGGAGCGGGGCACGTCCTCCGGGTCCAGCTGGTCCTTCAGGAGCCTGCGCGGATCGTCCGCGTGCACGACCCGGTAGACGTCCTTCTCCCCGTAGAAGGACCGCGATGGGTTCCTGTCGGGGGGCGCGGACGTGGGGGAGCGGTGGTCGGCCAGGATCCGCTCAACCTGCCCCTCCAGGTACGCCCGGCGGAACCGGGTGGGGGAGGAGGTGACGAACCGCGTCCACGGGTCGGCCGGGAAGATCAGGGACTCGGCCGGTTGACCCCTTCGCCCGGCCCGCCCCTCCCGCTGCCAGAAGTCGGAGACCTTTTCGGGCAGCCCGTAGTGGATCACCCGGGAGACGGAGCCGATGTCGATGCCCACCTCTAGGGTCTTCACGGTGAGCATGACGGGTACGTGTTCCTTGAAGGCGCGCTCCGACCGCCATCGCTCCTCCCTGGGCAGGGCCCCGTGGTGGATCGCAACTTGGTCCTCCAGCCCGAAGCGGCGCCGCAGGACCTGGTACGTGTGCTCCACCTGGGCGCGGGAGCGCAGGAAGACGAGCGTCTTCTCCCCCCGCTCGGCGCACTCGGCGACCTCCCGGATGAGATCCTTCAGCGAGCCCGAGTCGAGGGCCCGGAAGGTCCTGGGGGCCATCTTGCCGCGACCGCGAACGTGCGCGCAGGGGGTCCCGGTGGCCCGTTCCACCTCGCGGCAGAAGCGGGCCGGGTGGCCCACGGTGCCGGACATGAAGAGGTGGCGTCGGTCGGAGAGCGCGCGGACGATGCCCAGGAGGAGGTTGGCCTGGCGCGGGTCGTAGAAGTGAACCTCGTCCCAGACCACGCAGGCGGCGCGATCCTTGAGGAACCGCCAGAAGTCCAGGCCCTCCTGGGCGTGCACCCAGATCATCTGGGGGTTGGTGAGCACGAGCTCGGCGTCGTCGATGCGGGAGCGCCAGCCCGGGTGGTCGCCGTCGGCGATCACGACGTGGAACCCGTACTCGATCATGCGCTCGGCCTGATCCCGGGCGAGGGCCTTGGTGGGGTACACGAACACGGCGGGCTTGAGCCCCAGGTGCTCCACGGCCGCCAGGGCCGCCTCGGTCTTGCCGGCCCCCATCCCGGCGGTCAGCAGCACGTTCGCCTCCCGCAGCCGCTTGACCGTCTCGACCTGGTGGGTGTAGGCGGGCGCGTCGGGCAGCCGAGGGGAGAACTCCGAGAGCTCGACGTCAGCACGCTCGGGGCGCTCACCCTTCCAGCCCAGCCGCCAGCGCTCCCCCTCGCTCATGGGAGCACCCCGGGGGGATCCGGTTGCGGGAGCAGCTGCACGTGGTCGTGCGGGCCCGAAAGGACGCGTCGGCCGTGGAGTCGGCGCTGGAGCGGTACTACCCGGACTGGGAGTGGGTCGTGGACACGGTGCGCGGGGAGCGAGACTTCTCCTGGATCGTGGGGACCTGTCGCGGGATTTTCGAGGAGTCAAATGCGTTGTGGAAGGTGCTGCTGCTGGGCCGGAGGACGTACCCGGATCGAGCCCGGTCCCGGGCGATGCTGGTGGACGATTGGGCGATCGTAAACGTGGGGAAGGCGGAGGTTCGGAACGCGCGGCTGGTGGAGATCGTGGACGCGATCGAGCTGGGCCGGGCGGTCCCTCGGCTCAGCGTGGCGTTTCGCGGCGTGCCGGAGCTGCGGTCGGGGCGGCCGGTGGTGGAGGACCAGGACGCGGACCTGTTCCTGCGGTGGGGCCGGTTCGCGGAGTCGGTGCGAGAGGTAACGGGGGTGGAGCTGAAGCCGGGGGCGTACCTCTCGGTGCGCCGGCCCGGGAACCCGCCCGAGGAGGTGCTCTACGACGGTTCGGGACGGCCGGTGCTGCGGCTGGTGACCCCGGACGAGGGGGAGCCGGAGGCGGGTCGACTGGGGGAGGGGGAGCCGTTCGACCTGGAGGAGTTCGTGCGGGTGAACGAGGGGACGTTGATGGAGCGGTTCGAGGAGTCGCGGGAGTTCCTGAGGGAGCACGTGGAGGGGTTCTCGGAGGTGGTCGTGCCGGTCAGCGGCGGGAAGGACAGCGCGTGCTGCCTGGCGCTGGGTCGGGAGGTGACGGACGAGCTGGGGCTGGACCTGGTCGCGGTGTACGTGGACACGGGGTTTGACCTGGGACGGGAGGTGGTGGAGGAGCTGGAGGAAGCGCTGGGCGTGGAGATCGAGCGCGTGGACGTCTCGGACGCGTTCCGTCGGGGGTTGAAGCGTAAGCGGCCCACCCCGGAGGATCGGTGGTGTACGGGGGTAAAGGTGGCCGGGATCAGGAGGGTGGTGAGGAGGCTGGAGGATCCGGTGCTGGTGGTGGGGGATAGGGACGCGGAGAGTCGGAGGAGGCGGCTGAGGCCTCCGGTGCACGAGAACCGGATGCTGGAGGTGCCGGAGGTGAACCCGTTGAAGTGGTGGAGCGGGGCGGAGGTGTTGGGGACGCTGTTCCGGTTGGAGCTGCCGGTGAGCGGGCTGTATGAGCGTGGGTTCTACCGGCTGGGGTGCTCGGTGTGTCCGTCGCTGACCTCATGGGAGCGGGCGCTGCTGGGCGGCGGAACGTTACGGGATGATTAACGATTGGCCCGGGGCGGTCACCCGGGCCTACTTCATGATGATCTCAACGTGCACCTCCTCGGGGATGTGAATTCGCATCAGGCGTCGGATGGTGCGCTCGTCGCCTCGAATGTCGATCAGCCGCTTGTGGATGCGCATCTCCCACTTGTCCCAGGTGGCCTTACCCTCGCCGTCCGGGGAGCGGCGCGTGGGCACGATCAGGCGCTTCGTCGGCAGCGGGATGGGCCCAGACATGTGGGCGCCGGTCTCCTCGACCACCTTCTTGATGCGCTCGCACACCTCCTCGAGCTTGCGGTGGTCGGTGCTGGAGAGCTTGAGTCGGACTTCCTGGGCCATGTGGGATCACCCGGGAAAAAGTGTGGGGGCGTGGGGCGGGCTTACTCCTCCTTCTCGATCTTGACGCACATGCCCGCCGCCACGGTCTGGCCCATGTCTCGGATGGCGAACCGGCCCAGCTGCGGGATCTCGCTGACCTCCTCGATGACCATCGGCTTGGTGGGCCGGATGCGGACGCGGGCGGCCTCTCCGGTCTTCAGGAAGTCCGGGTTCTCCTCGATGACCTCACCGGTGGCCGGGTCGATCTTCT
This sequence comes from Methanobacteriota archaeon, assembly GCA_039833815.1. GTDB lineage: Archaea > JAADCQ01 > Methanopyri > Methanopyrales > Methanopyraceae > Methanopyrus. Next base: position 5,962 of record JBDOKE010000130.1, read on the forward strand.
CGATCAGCTCCTCGAACTTGCAGGCGACCTGGGCGGTGTGGCAGTGGAACACCGGCGTGTAGCCGACGGAGATCGCGCTCGGGTGCTGCAGCACGACGATCTGGGCGATGAACGTGTCGTCCGGGGTGACCACGGTCGCCGGCTCGTCCGGGTGGCAGGCGACGTCGCCGCGGCTGATGTCGTTCTTGCCGACGCCCTTCACGTTGAAGCCGATGTTGTCGCCCGGCTCGGCGCGCTCGATCTCCTCGTGGTGCATCTCGATGCTTCGGACCTCGCCCTCACCCTTGCGCCCGCCGGTGGCCGTGTACACGGGCTCGAACCGGACGGTGTCGCCCACCTCCAGGACGCCGGTCTCGACGCGGCCCACGGGCACGGTACCGACTCCGGTGATGGAGTACACGTCCTGGATCGGGATGCGCAGCGGCTTGTCGACCGGCTTCTCGGGCGGCTCCAGCTGGTCCAGGGCCTCGAGGATCGTCGGGCCGTCGTACCACGGCATGTTGTCGCTCTTCTCGACGACGTTGTCGCCCTTGAAGGCGCTGATCGGGATGAACGGGATCTCGTCCACGTTGTAGCCGATGGTCTTCAGGAGCTCGGCCACCTCCTGCTTGACCTCCTCGTAGCGGTCCTGGTCGTAGTCCACGAGGTCCATCTTGTTGATCGCGACGATCAGCTGGTCGATCCCCATCGTCTTGGCCAGGAAGGCGTGCTCCTTCGTCTGCGGCATCACTCCGTCGTCGGCGGCGACCACCAGGATGGCGGCGTCGGCCTGGCTGGCGCCGGTGATCATGTTCTTGACGAAGTCGCGGTGGCCCGGGCAGTCCACGATCGTGAACTCGTAGTTGTCGGTCTCGAACTTGGTGTGGGCCAGGTCGATGGTCACGCCGCGCTCCCGCTCCTCCTCCAGCGTGTCCATGACCACGCGGAACTTGTCCTCTCCCTCGCCCAGGTCCTTGTCATCGATCACGCCGGTGTCGTACAGGAGTCGGCCCACCAGGGTGGACTTACCGTGGTCCACGTGCCCGATGAAGGCGAGGTTGATGTGCTCCTTCTCGGACATGGAATCCTCCCCCTCGCTCCGGTGCTTTCGGGCGGGCCGGAGTCGCCTATTTTATAATGTTGTCGGGGTGGAACGGATCAGTCCTCCAGGGATACAGGCTCGTTCCGTTCGACGGACTCGAGTGCGGCGATCGCGGTGCGGAGCACCTTGAGCCCGGCCGTCCCGTCTACCGCGGGCTCCCGGTCCTCAAGGATGGCCTCGGCGAAGTCTCGGAGCTCGATCTTCAGCGGCTCCTCACGCTCGATGTTGAACACCTTGACCCCCTCCTCGTCCATCATCCGGAGCTCCTGGTTGATGTACTGGACCTCGAGGATGGCCTCCCGGCCCGTGACCTCCAGCCGGCGCTCCTTGTACGGGGTCAACCAGTTCACCTCGATGAGCCCGGTCGGGTCGCCCTCGAACTTGAGCATGATCTCCGCGTAGTCCTCCCGGGTGCGGACGATCGCCGAGCCGGCGGCCGCGTACACCTCGACCACGTCGGACTCGGTGAGGTACATCATGACGTCGATGTCGTGCACGGCGAGGTCCACGATCACGCCCACGTCCCGGATCCTCGGTGGGTAGGGGCCGACCCGCTTGGCGGACATGACGACGATGTCGCCCACGTCCCCGCGAGAGATGACCTCCTTGGCCTTGATCACGCTGGGGTTGAATCGCTCGATGTGACCGACGGCGAGCTTCAGCCCGTGCTCCTCCGCGGTCTCGATGATGCGGAGGGCGTTCTCAACCGTGTCGGCGATGGGCTTCTCCACGAGGACGTGGACGCCGGCCTCCAGGGCGTCGACGGCGACGTCCGCGTGGTACTTGGTGGGTACGCAAACGCTCACGCCGTCCAGGTCCTCCTCCCGCAGCATCTTCTCGTGGTCCGTGTACCAGTTGGCCCCGTACCGTCGGGCGATCTCTCGGGCGCGGTTCTCGTTCACGTCGCACACGGCCACCAGCTCCGTTTCCTCCAGCTCGTGGTACACCCTCGCGTGGTTGCTGCCCATCATTCCGACGCCGATCACGCCCATCCTGGCGGTCAACGGGAATCCCCCTGAGAACGAGGACGCTCACCGCGTGAAGGCTGTGAATAGGGTGTCGGGCGATCGTTATGAAAATCATAACGATTGGGGGTGGGCGTGAGGCCCCCATCCCCCGCCCCCTGGGCGTTTCGCCCTTCGGGGGCGGGGTCATCGGGGGACGGGACCGTGAGTCCGACGCTCACGGCCCTACTCCTCCTCTTCCTCCTCGCCCAGCGCCTCCTCGAGCAGCGCCTCGATCTGCGGCATCAGCTGCTCGTCGCGGTAGTACCGCAGCTGCATGGCGCCGCTCGGGCACGCCGCGGCGCACTGACCGCAGCCCTCGCAGGAGACCTCCTCGACCTCGGCGACCCGCCGGCCGTCCTTCTCGACGATCTCGACCGCGTTGAACGGGCACACCTGCGCGCACGCGCCGCAGCCGCCGCAGACCTCCTCGTCGACGGTGGCCGTGATCAGCTCCAGCTCGACCTTACCCTGCGACATCGGGATGCTGGCCTCGCTGGCCGCACCCTTGGCCTGGGCCACCGTGTCCGGGATGTCCTTCGGACCCTGCGCTACGCCGGCGATCTGCACGCCGCGGACCTTCGTGCTGACCGGCTCCAGCTTCGGGTGCAGCTCCTTGAAGAACCCGTCCGGTGACCGGTCGATGCCCAGCATGTCGGCGAGCTTGCTGTAGGTCTCCTCCGGCGCGACCAGCGCGCAGCCGAGGACGACCAGGTCCGCCTCGATCTCCAGCGGCTCGCCGGTGAGCGTGTCCTCGACGCGCACGATGAGGTTCTTGGTCTCCGGGTCCTCGATGATCTCCGCCGGTCGACCGCGGATGAACCGCACGCCGAACTGCTTCTGCGCGCGCTCGTAGTACTCCTCGTAGCCCTTACCGAACGCCCGCACGTCCATGTAGCAGCAGTAGACCTCCGCGTCCGGGTCGTGCTGCTTGATCAGCTGCGCGTTCTTGAGGATGAACATGCAGCAGATCCTGCTGCAGTACGGGTGCCCCTTCTCCTCCTTGCCCGGGCACCGCGAGCCCACGCAGTGGATGAACACGATCCGCTCCGGCTCCTTGCCGTCGCTCGGCCGGATCACGTGACCCTCCGTCGGGCCCGCCGGGTTCAGCATCCGCTCGAGCTCCAGCGTGGTGATTACGTTGTCGTACCGGCCGTAGCCGTACTCCTCGAGCACGCTCGGATCGAACTCCTCGTAGCCCGTGGCGACGATGATCGTGCCCACCTTGAGCCGGATCTCCTCCGGCTCCTGGTCGAAGTCGATCGCCGGCGGGTCCTGCGGGCACGCCTCCTCGCACAGCCGGCACTCGATGCAGTGCTCGCGGTCGATCGTGTACACCAGCGGCATCGCCTGCGGGAACGGCACGTAGATCGCCTTCCTGGTGCCGACCCCGAGGTCGAACTCGTTGGGCACCTCGATCGGGCAGACCTCCGCGCAGACGCCGCAGCCCGTGCACGCGTCCTCGTCCACGTACCGCGGCTTCTTCTCGATGGTGACCTCGAAGTTGCCGATGTGACCGTCGATGTCCTTGACCTCCGCGTAGGTGATCAGCTCGATGTTCGGGTGGTTACCCACCTGCACCATCTTCGGCGCCAGGATTCACATGGCGCAGTCGTCCGTCGGGAACGTCTTCGCCAGCCGCGCCATGTTGCCGCCGATCGTTGGCTCCTTCTCGACCAGGTACACCTTGAAGCCCTGGTCCGCCAGGTCCAGCGCCGCCTGGATGCCGGCGATGCCGCCACCGATGATGAGCACGCTGTCCTCGACCTCGACCTCCTTGATGGGCACGTCCTCGAGCCTGCGCGCCCGCTCGACCGCCGCGCGGATCAGGTCCTTGGCCTTCTTCGTGGCCTCCTCCGGCTCGTCCAGGTGCACGAACGAGCACTGCTCCCGGATGTTAACCATCTCCATGTAGTACGGCGACAGGCCCGCCTCCTTGACGCAGTTCCGGAACGTGTTCTCGTGGATCTTCGGCGTGCACGCGGCCACCACGACGCGGTCCAGGTCGTGCTCCTCGATGGCCTCCTTGATGATGTTCTGGCCCGGGTCCGAGCAGAAGAATGGGTACTCGTCGACGTACACCACGCCGGGCAGCTGCTTGGCGTACTCCACGACCTCGTCGATGTCCACCACGCCCTTGATGTTCACACCGCAGTGGCACACGAACACGCCGATCCTGACGTCGTCCTTGTCGCCCACCGGTTTTCACCCCCTTTCCCGTTGTGTGGGGTTCACCACCCCGCCGTCCGGACCCCGCTCACGGGCGCCGGAACTTAAAAGGGGATCATTGAGGGAGTTGAAACGGGGAGGGAAGGGCCCTTAAAGGGTCGGAACGGCCGCCGCCGTTAGCACGTAGACCCAGGCGGACAGGTACCTGGACAGGCTGTCCAGCGCGCTGTGCAGCTCGTTCTCGGCGTCCTTGTACGCGTCCTTCTCCCGATCGCTGGTGGCGTGCGCTATCTTGTCGTCGAGCGTGTCGAAGAGCTGCCTCACCGGGTCCAGCTCCTTGAGAGCCTCCTTGATGGTCTCCTGGGTGGCGGCCGCGGCCACGGACATCAGGTTCACCAGGCTGACGTTCGGCCGGATCACCTTGAGCAGCTCCAGGTGGAACTGGGTGAGCGGCCGGTTGAGCTGCTGGATCAGCCGCTGCTGGACGAGGGCCTTAATCGCCGGCAGGACGACCGACGCCACCAGACCCACGGGACCGACGGGCTCGTGGAGGGCCCATCCTCGCAGGTAGTCCAGCGCGGCGCTCACCGCGTACTTGACCGCGTCGGAGAGTTGGGACGACATCTGCTGGGCGATGCTCAGGTACTGCGTGGCGTCCCCGGCGCCCTGGTCGGGCAGTGTCGGCTGATCCGACAGGTTCCACTGGTTGCTCTCGCCCGACTGGTCGCCCGCCGGGAGGGTGGTACCCGAGTCGTATCCGGCTCCGGGCCCGCCCGCGGCGCGCGCGGTCGCCGCGCCGTTCACCGCGCGCTCGGTGACCCCGGGGGACGGCGTCGGGACCTCGGTCACCCGGTCCTGGCGGTCGTGGACGGCGGCTGAGTGCGCGGTCGGCGTCTGCATCGGCGCTTGGACCTGCGGTGGGAGGGAACTCATCGGGTGGTCGGTCGCCGTTCCCGCCGCCGCTCCGGAGATGAGAACGAGCAGCGCCAGGAGCATTGGGCTCATACCCGAAACCCTTGACGGTGGGATTCACGATACCGTTTTAAAATTCTCTCAAGGGTGGGGCGCGGGGTGGGGAGCGTTGGTGAACCGTCCGGCCCGCATCTACCGGGAGTGGAAGGGTCCGGCGTACACGCGGAAGGAGTACATCAAGGGCGTGCCGGACCCGAAGATCCAGCAGTTCGACATGGGCGATCCGTCGAAGGACTTCGACCTGGAGATGTCCCTGGTCGCGAGGGAGCGGGCGCAGGTGACGCACAACGCGCTGGAGGCGGCGCGCGTTGCGGCGAACCGGTACCTCACGAAGACCGTGGGCCGGGAGAACTACCACCTGAAGATCCGGGTGTACCCGCACCACGTGCTGCGCGAGAATCCGCTGGCGACGGGGGCCGGAGCGGACCGAGTGCAGGAGGGGATGCGGCTGGCCTTCGGTAAGCCGATCGGCACGGCGGCCCGGGTGCGTGAGGGGCAGCGGGTCGTCACCGTGCGGCTGGACCCGGAGAACTACGAGCACGGGAAGGAGGCCCTCCGGCGGGCCGGGATGAAGTTCCCGTTCCCGTTCACGATCGTGATCGACAAGGGCGAAGAGCTCGTGCAGGACTGACCGGTGGGGCGTGCCGGGCGTGAGGTACGTCAAGTGGTTCGAGGAGATCTCCAAGGACGACGTGGACGTCGCCGGCGGTAAGGGTGCCAACCTGGGGGAGATGACGCAGGCGGGGCTGCCGATCCCCCCGGGCTTCGTGGTGACCGCTCAGGCGTACGAGGACTTCCTGGACGAGACCGGTCTGCGCGAGAAGATCAGTGAGGTACTCGAGTCGCACGATCTCTCCGACGATCGGGAGCTGGAGGAGGCGGCCGAGAGGATCCAGAGCCTGATCGTGGAGGCGGAGATGCCGGAGGGGATCCGGGAGGAGATCGCGCGGGCCTACCGGGAGCTGTGCGAGAAGGTGGGTAAGGACGAGGAGTTCGTGGCCGTGCGCTCCTCAGCCACCGCGGAGGACCTGCCCGAGGCCTCGTTCGCGGGTCAGCAGGACACGTACCTGAACGTGCGGGGCGAGGGTGAGGTCGTCGAGCACGTGCAGCGGTGCTGGGCCTCGCTGTTTAACCCGCGGGCGATCGCGTACCGGGAGGAGCAGGGGTTCGATCACTTCGACGTCTCGATCGCGGTCGTCGTGCAGAAGATGGTGGACGCGGACAAGGCGGGCGTGATGTTCACGGTCAACCCGCACACCGGTGACCGCGACAAGATGGTCATCGAGGCGGCCTGGGGGCTGGGTGAGGCCGTCGTGAGCGGCGAGGTCACCCCGGACACGTACATCGTGGACAAGAGCTCGTTCGAGGTGGTGGAGGAGCAGATCTCGGAGCAGCGGTGGATGTACGTGCGCGACCCGGAGACGGGTGAGACGAAGAAGGTGGAGGTCCCGAAGGAGAAGCGGGCGGAGCGGAAGCTTACGGACGAGGAGATCCGGGAGCTGGCGAAGACGGGCGTGGCGATCGAGGAGCACTACGGGTTCCCGCAGGACATCGAGTGGGCGATCGAGGACGGTGAGGTGTACATCCTGCAGTCGCGCCCGGTGACCACGCTCCCGGAGGAGAAGGAGGAGCGGGAGGAGACGGAGGAGGAAGAGGAGGCGGGGAAGGTACTCGTCCGCGGGCTGGGTGCGAGTCCGGGCGTGGGCGTCGGGCGCGTGAGGATCGTCATGGACGTGGACGAAATCGACAAGGTGGAGGAGGGGGACGTGCTCGTTACCAAGATGACGTCCCCGGACATGGTCCCGGCGATGCGCAAGGCGGCCGCGATCGTGACGGACGAGGGCGGCATCACCTGCCACGCGGCGATCGTCTCCCGGGAGCTTGGCATCCCGTGCGTGGTCGGTACCGGGAACGCGACGGAGGTGCTGGAGGACGGGCAGCTGGTCACGGTGGACGGGGAGCGGGGCGTCGTCTACGAGGGGGACGTTAGCAAGCGGCTGCGTGAGGAGCGGGAGGAGGCCGAGGCGGAGGAGGAAGAGGAGCGGGAGGTCGTGGTAGAGCGGGCCGCGCCGGAGCCCGTGACCGCGACGGAGATCAAGGTGAACGTGAGCATGCCGGAGGCGGCGGAGCGGGCGGCCAAGACCGGGGCGGACGGCGTGGGGCTGCTGCGGATCGAGCACATGATCCTGGGCATCGGCGTGCACCCGCGCAAGCTCATCGAGGAGGGCGAGCGGGAGCGGCTGATTGAGTCCCTGATGAACGGGATCCGTCAGGTGGCGGACGCGTTCTACCCGCGGCCGGTGTGGGTGAGAACGCTGGACGCGCCGACCGACGAGTTCCGGGAGCTGGAGGGTGGTGAGCGGGAGCCGGAAGAGGCGAACCCAATGCTCGGCTGGCGGGGCATCCGGCGGGATCTGGAGGAGCGGGAGATGCTGGAGTGCCAGTTCGAGGCGATCCGGCGCCTGTACGAGGAGGGGTACGACAACCTGGGCGTGATGATCCCGCTCGTGCAGCACCCGGAGGAGCTGCGGCGCGCCAAGAAGGTCGCGCGGGACGTCGGGCTCAAGCCCCACCGGCACGTGGAGTTCGGCATGATGGTGGAGACCCCGGCCGCCGCGCTGCTCATCGAGGACTTCATCCGGGAGGGGCTGGACTTCGTCAGCCTGGGCACGAACGACCTGACCCAGTACACGCTCGCCGTGGATCGGAACAACGACAAGGTCGCGCACCTGTACGACGAGAAGCACCCCGCCGTGCTTAAGCTGGCCCGGCGCGTGATCGAAAGGTGCCGGGAGGAGGGCGTGAAGACCAGCATCTGCGGCCAGGCCGGCAGCGACCCGCGCATGGCCGAGATACTCGTGCGCGCGGGCATTGACAGCATCTCGGCCAACATCGACGCGGTGCCGAAGATTCGACGGATCGTGGCGCGCGTGGAGCGCAAGATCCTGCTGGACAAGGTCCGGGGCCTCTAACGCCCCCTTGCCCTCACCCTCACTCCTGGACGCGCTCTCCCGGCTCGGTCTCTCCGAGCGGGAGGCCCGCGCCTACCTGTTCCTCCTGAGGCACGGAGAGGCCACCGCGCGCGAGGTCAGCGAGGGTACCGACATCCCGATCTCCAAGGTGTACTCCGTCCTGAAGTCCCTGGAGGAGAAGGGTTGGGTCACCGCGGATCGCTCCACCCGACCGGCCCGGTACGCCCCGATCAACCCGGAGATCGCCGTGGAGCGCTCCATCGAGCGCGAGCTGGAGCGCCAGCGAAGGGAGCTGGAGGAGCAGGCGAGGCGGGCCCTGCGCGAGCTCGCCCGATCGTGCCGAGCCCACCGCCGCACCGTGGCTCAGGTGTACGAGGGCGAGGCCGCGGAGGACGCGCTTCGAAGCGTGCTTCGGCACGCGGAAGAGGTGTGCGGGATCGTGCACGTGGGCGAGGAGTTCCCGGACTGGCTGGCCCGGGAGCTCTCCCGCGTCTCGGGCCCCCTGATCGTGAGGTGTGAGAAACCCCCTTTCGACCATCCCAGGATGATCGTCAAGTCCTCCCGGGCTGGCACCGACGTTACGATCCTGACCCTCTCCATCGACCGGAACGAGGTGGTGCTGGCCCGCGTAGGGCGCCTGGGCCACCTGCTCGTCGTCCGAGAGGAGATCATCGCGGAGGGACTTCGGGACGCGATCCTCAAGGTCGCAGGAGATTCCTGAGGGCCCGGTCGAGCACCCTCCTAGGCAGCACCTCCCGACCGAGCGACGTGAGCAGCACCTCCAGCTTGTCCGACCACCACACGCACCAGTCGAGCCGGGATCTGGGTGGCGGACCGTAGGGGAACATGTGCCGCCGGACCGCCGCGACGATCTCCGGGTCCTCCCCCTCCCGGGCCAGCAACCGCGCCCCGGTCCTCCAGTGGCAGATCCCGCAGTGGCCTCCGGGATCCAACCGGCAGAGCGGACACCCGGGGATCCCGTACCCGACGTCGTGAAGCAGACCGGCTCGAACCGCCTTGAACCCGTCCACGCCCAGCGTTCCGGCCAGGCGAAAGCACAGGTACGCGGTCTTCACGCAGTGCTCCAGCCGCGTATCGCCCCGATGACCCCGGACACGGTGTAGCTCCCGCAGTCGATCTCGAACGGCGTCGGGGAGCCCGCGGGAGACCCGTGACAGGACGTCCACGAACCTCTCGTATCGTTTCGACATCAATAACGATCCGCCCGGAAGGGAGGCCTAGAGGGTGCGGCTCGCGGACACCACCTCCACCTGATTCACGTGCTCCACGTCCTGGAGCTCCTCCTCGAGCCGGTCGGTCCCACCCTCCGCGTCCGGCACCACCACCTTGACCCGGAGCGCCTTCAGCCCGAAGGCGATGGGCTCCTCCTCGATCCCCTCCACCGACTCGACGATGTCCAGGCTCTCCAGCCGCTCCCGAACCGCCTCCGCGAGCTCCTCGTAGTCCACCTCCGGACTCTCCGGCAGCACCTTCAAGTCGACCAGCACCTTGGACACGGAAACGACCCCCTTACGGACCGATAAACCCGCAATTCGGGCACTGATACCGGTTACCCAGCCGACGACACTTCTGGCACCGGGTGATCACAACCTCACCGCACTTCGGACACGGGTGCGATACGGCCCGCTCACCCGGGGCGATGGGACCCCCGCAGGCGGAGCACACCGCGTAATCGCTGCGCTCAATCCGGCCGGCCTCCGTCATCTCGACCTTCTCCGCGGCCTCCTCGATCAGCTCCTCACGGGTCTTACCACCGATCTCCTTCATCTCCTCGGCCGTAGCTCGGCGCACGCCCACCTCCTCTTCGTCCCGCTCCTCTTCCTTCTCCTCCTCTCGCTCCTGCTCCTCGGCCAAAACGCGCCCCCGCGCCGGGTCGATCGCGAGCTCCCGATAAATTTGTCGTGGGTTAGCCGCCCTTCCGGATGTAGATAACGAAGCGATCGCCCTCCTCCTCCACCTTCAGCACCTCGTGCCCGTTCTCCTCCGCGAAGCGGCGGATGTTGTCCTTCGCGGGCGGGTAGTCACCTATCACCCGCAGCACCTCACCCTCGCTCATCTCCTCAAGCTTCTTCCGAGTCTCAAGGACAGGCATGGGACAGACCTTGCCCCGGACGTCAAGCTCATGGTCGTACTCCACCACCGGGCAACCCTCACCGCCCCCAACCAACGAGGCTTCTGAAGCCTTACTCCCAACGAACCCGATGGAAATGCGGGAGACAGATGACCATCGGCGCCGCGCGGGTCGTCCGACGACCTTGCACCACGCGTCGGGGGCAGCGGTGGCGCGAGCTCCACGGCGGCAGCGGCCCCACCATTCCGGACGCGGAGGCCCGCCGCGGGATCCGCGCTCACCTCCCGTTTCCGGGCTTCATCCACGCCCCCCACGAGTGGTAGAGGTGGGGGCCCGCAGCGGGCGGGACGGTGTGGTTAAGCGGATCCAAGGGTGTGAGGCCTCCGCGGGCGGGTCGGTAGCTCACTGGCCGGCACGTCCGGGCGGCGCGCGGCGTGCCATCGTTGCCGCACGCCGAACGAATGGACCCGGGATCGGCCGTCCCGCTCACTTCGAGTCGGTCGGCCCGACGACCCGATCGCTCTCGGCGCCGTCCCATCCAGAGGTCGCTCGAGGGTTGGAGCCCCCGGAACCGGCCCCCGGTCACCTTACCGGAGCATCGCCCTCCCGGTTCAGCACGGTTATCGCACCCTTCAAGTACGAGGGGCGGCCCTCGATTGACCGCTCCGTTCCTGGTACGGCGTCGCGAGTCGATAACTCACAATGGGGGAGGTTGGAGGTGCGGGCCCTGGTCGCGCTTCTTCTCGCCCTGATGGCCTGCGCGGTTCCGGCGGCGGGCGTTAACGAGGAGTTCGAGGATTACGTGCGGAAGGTGAAGCGGGAACCGATCTTCCAGGGGGAGAAGCTCGCGATCCTGTACCAGCAGGCCGGGTTCACCCTGGTGGGCAGGATCAAGGTGGAGTACCTGGGACTGCAGGAGCGAGAGGTGGACGTGGGGGAGTCGATCCGCGAGCTGCTGAGGTTCGCCGACGACGTGCGGCCGGTGGCGGAGACGATCGCCAAGCGCTATAACAAGCCGGAGCTGAAGCGGGTGATCGATCTGGCCACCAAGCACAGGGACGTGCTGGAGCGGCTCGCGGACCGGCTCCGGGGTAAGAGGGTGCGGATCATGGAGTGCGTGTTCCACGTGGACATGTGGAAGGAGTACGTCAGCGGAAACCCGCCCAGGAACCTGCCGTCGGCGCTGAGGGAGCTCGTAAACAAGGGCAGCTTCAGTCGGGACTACGCGTTCCCGTACCCGGAGCTGCACCTCTACGTGCTCGCCGGGTCGAGGCAGCTGGACGACCTCACCGGGCTGCCGATCCGGCTGGGCTGGTCGTACGAGTACCCGGACGAGGCGACGGAGGTCAGCGTCGACCCGGGGAGGAGGGAGGTCAGGATTCGGACTGTTCGGACTACCGGTGGTGAGCCCTACAACCTGGTGGTCGTGACGCTGAGTTACCGGGGCAGCGTGCTGGACCTGCTGCAGAAGAACGTCCGGGACGTGAAGCAGGCCCTGAAGGTGCTTGAGGATACCGAGGTGCGGTTCGAGAGCCGGCCGAGGGGTGGCGAGATCCGAGTGCGTGGGTTGCCGCTGTGGGCGAACAAGGGAGCGGCGGTGGTCCTCTACTTCGCGGGCACCAACCCGATCAACGGGATCGTGGCGTCCCGGGCGGCGGCGATGCTGGGTGAGAATCCGAAGGTGTTCGCGTACCGGGCCGACGTGCGGGCGGAGGCTCACGGTAGGGATCTGGTCATCCAGGGCGGCGCGCCCGGTGGCCTGCTGGTCGTGTACGGGGTGGGGGTGCCGGGTAACCGGCTGCAGGCTTCCTCCACGGTGAACGCGTTGGATCTGGCGGAGCGGCTGGGTGCCGTACGCTTCCCGCCGCTCATCGGGTGGCTGCTGCGGTTGATCCTACGACCGCTGGCCGGTTCGGTGACGTTCTGCTACGCGCCGAGCTTTCAGGGGAGGGTGACGATCGGGTCGCGCGGGCTCCCGGTGTGGCTTGCGCTGATAGGCCCATGGCTCACTCGACGTCCACGGCGGCGGCGCGGGTCAGCAGCCGCTTGAAGTCGTCCCGCTCTGGGAACTCCTCGAGGAGCTCCGAGGTCTTCTCAACTTTTTTCAGCCCCTCCTCCACCCGCTCCTTCTTTCGGGAGGCGACGACGGCCGTGAAGGTGCGGCCGGGGGCCGCCCTTTTCACGGCCTCCGAGATCTGTCGGGTGCCGAGGAGTCGGAGTAGGAACTCCAGGTCGAGTGAGCGGGCCAGGCTTCGGCCCTCCTCGTGGGCGCGGAGGGCTCGGGCGGCGGCGGAGGCGGCGAGTCGGTGGTCGGCGAACCTGCGGGACACGGCCTGCACGATCGTGCCGTGGACGCTCGCTTCGATGATGGGTTCCGGGTTTCCCCGGCGCAGGGAGCAGTGGAGGTAGAGCGGCCCGTACCAGTGCTCGAGCCGTCGGATCAAGGCGGATCCCCCTGGAAAGACTAATTTACGGCGCGTGGTTGGGGCTCCGGCGGCCCGGGCCCAGCCGGCGGTCGGGAGGCGGGGGTCCCCCGCGCGATGACCGGCCGACGCCAGCCACCCGGGCCACAGCGCCCGGGTGAGGTCCCCCGAAGGGGGTCACCGTGAGCCCGGGCGGGTTAACCCCGCCTCATCCTCACGCTCCTTGCACCGTCAGGGGGTGCCCCGGTGGAGCCTAAGGAGCTGGCGGAGCGGCTGAGTGAGCGGGACCTTAGGATTCTGTTGGAGCTGCGTGAGCGTGGTCGGGCCACGCCGGAGGAGCTGGCGCGGGAGCTGGGGTACGACGAGGGGCCGGTGATGCGGTCCCTGTACTGGTTGGAGGAGCGCGGCCTGATCGAGTCGGAGGAGAGGAGTGAGCGCGTGTACGAGCTGGGAGAGGAGGGTCGGGAGTACGCAAGGGAGGGTCTGCCGGAGCTTCGGGTGGCCCGGGCCCTGGTCGAGGCGGGTGGGGAGCTCGGGCTGGAGGAGGCGCTGGAGCGGGCGGGCGTGCCCGGGCGGCTGGCCGGTCCCACGTTGGGGTGGCTGAGGAGGAAGGGGCTGGCCGAGATCAGGCGTGAGGACGGTGAGACCAGGCTCGTCTTCGTGGGCGAGGAGGAGGCCGTAAAGGAGGACCTGGATCAGCGGGTGCTGGAGGCGCTGCTGGAGGGTCCGGCCTCGGTGGAGGAGGTGGCGTCGCGGCTGGGGGAGGATGAGGAGAGGGTTCGGGAGGCGCTTCGGCGGCTGTCGGAGAGGGAGAGCGTGGTGGAGGAGCGGGAGGTGCGGACCCGGGTCGTGCGGTTGACGGGGCTGGGCCGCGAGGTGGCGGAGTGCGCGGAGGAGGTGCTGGAGCGGGACTGGATCACGGAGCTGAGGCCGGAGCACCTGCGTGAGGGTACGTGGCGGGAGAAGGAGTTCAAGCCGTACGACGTGCGGGCGCCGACGCGGCCGACCTATCCGGGCAAGCGGCACCCGTTGCGGGAGGTGATCGAGGAGATTCGACGCGTGTTCCTGGAGATGGGGTTCCGGGAGGTGTCCGGTCCGCTGGTGGAGTCCAGCTTCTGGAACTTCGACGCGCTTTTTCAGCCGCAGGATCACGCGGCCCGGGAGATGCAGGACACGTTCTATCTGGAAGCGCCGTCGGAGGCGGAGCTGCCGGACGGGGAGGTGGTGGAGCGGGTTAAGGCCGTGCACGAGGACGGTGGGGACGTGGGCTCGCGCGGGTGGGGGTACGAGTGGGACGAGGAGGTGGCGCGGAAGCCGGTCCTCCGTACGCACACGACGGCGGTCTCGGTGCGCAAGCTGTACGAGGCGGAGGGGCCGCCGCTGAAGCTCTTCTCGATTGGGCGCGTTTACCGGCGGGAGACGGTGGACTACAAGCACCTGCCGGAGTTTCACCAGTGCGAGGGGATCGTGCTGGCGGAGGATGTGTCCTTCCGGGAGCTGCTGGGCGTGCTGGAGGAGTTCTACCGGCGGATGGGGTTCAAGGAGGTGCGGTTCCGGCCGGCGTACTTCCCGTACACGGTTCTGTCCGTGGAGCCGGAGGTGTACTTTGAGGAGAAGGGGGACTGGGTCGAGCTGGGCGGGGCCGGGATCTTCCGGCAGGAGGTCCTGCGACCGCTCGGGTTCGAGGAGGACGTCGTGTGCCTGGCGTGGGGGCTGGGCGTCGAGCGGTTGGCCATGATGAAGCTGGGGATCGACGACATCCGGGAGTTGTACATGAGCGATCTGAAGACGCTGCTGGAGCTTCCCTCGGCGCGGGTCCGGCGGTGATCACCGGCTCATGCGGGACCAGACCTCGCGCCAGCGGTCCCCGCATCGGGCCCGGAGCTCTCGGCGTAGGAGGTTCATGAGGGTCATCACGAAGGTCTCATCCGCCCCCCGGATGACGGTCTCGGGCTTGAACCCGTTGTCCGCGAGCGTGCGGAGCCAGGGGAGGCCGGCCTCGGACACGAAGTCCCGCACGGTCACGCCCAGGTCGCGGGAGTAGGTGTCGACGACGGCGAGGACGGCCGCGTCGACGCAGACGCGCCACGCGTCCCGGTTGGCCGAGGTGATCGGGTAGTACAGGTCCGCGCCGTCGGCCCAGCCGAGCAGGTCGGCCAGGGCGGCGGAGAACAGCCCCACGACCCCCGCGGTCAGGGAGAGCGGGTTCTCGTCGTCCCGCACGTCCATGGACAGGAGCATGAGCTCCCGGTGGTCCACCCGGACGGTCGCCCGCAGCTCCTGCACCCGGAGCTTCCGACCCGTGAGCACGTCCACGACCCACTTCTGCACCCGCACGGATCCCTCCTCCACCCCGGAGAACACGGCGCGACCCCCGGTCGACCGGCGGGATGATGAGACCTCGGTACGCGCGGAGCGTGATGACGACCGGCACTCGGGCTGAGCCCGGGCAGATGCCGCCCGGTGCCGGATAGAATTAGCGGAAAGGGGACTAGAAGGCGGTGAACCGCTGGCCCCGCTTGGCCAGCTGGGCGACCTCGTCGATCGTGGCGAACTCAACCCCGGGGTGCCGGCGGGCGTAGTCGACGAACTGCAGGATGATCCACCAGTACTTCGGGTTGGCCGTGACGTGCTCGTGGAAGAGCACGACGAACACGGTGGGCCGACCGGGCCGGCCGTGCCGGTAGTACTGGTCGAACCCGCGCTTGAGGTTCTCCAGCGCCCGCTCGGGCTGGTGGGATCGGATCTTCGGCTGCACGAACAGGTCGTCGGCGAACGAGCACAGGAACTTGGGCCTGACGGGGCGACCGTGCCGGTCGTACTCCCACTCAGTGTAGCAGGCGATCGGGATCTCCAGGATCCGGCGCCCGCCGACCTTGATCCACCGTGGGGCACCCCGGGTCCCCGGGCGCGTGAAGATCTTGCTGCTGTCGATCCAGATGCCCTCCCGGATCAGGGCGCGGTACGTGTTCTCATCGATCGCCAGGCCTGGGGCACGGTAGGCATCGGGCCGAAACCCGGTCGCCTTCCGGATCTGCTCCTGGGCGGTGTGGATGATCTTACGCTGCTCCTCCTCCGGTAGCCCGGCCAGCTTGCCCGGGTGACCGAGGAACGCGTACGAGGCTCCCCCGTCGTTGGCGTGGTTGATGAGGTCGCAGCCCAGCTCGCGCAGCTTCCGCATCCGATCCGGGTACGCGTAGGCCTCCCACGCGGGGACGGAGAAGGTCATGGGGACGCCCTTCCGGCGGAGCCGCTCCGCGAGCTGGACGGCGTACCGGGAGCCGCCGCAGAGGTCCTCGCTGACGACCACGATGCACCGGGCGTGGGACAGTCGGTCTAGCCTGTTCTCGGGCTTCTCGCCGGCGTGATAGAGGCGGTAAAGGGTCACCCCAGCGGCGGCGGACGCGGCGATTACCAGGGCGAGAACCAGGGAGGTCTTGGCCGTGATGATTCCGGAGCGGCCGGGGAGAACCCGTCTGATGGGTGAGCACCCCCTGTGGGCCCGGGTGAAACGGCGGGTCATCGTCGGGCGGGACGGCCGCGCTCGTCTAGGGTTGTCCCGCCGTCGTCCCACCCG
>JBDOKE010000131.1:0-2808 GCA_039833815.1 Methanobacteriota archaeon
GGGGGTGCCCCCGGTGGAGCGGTACGTGCGGGTCGTGGAGGGGATCCTGGCGTATCAGTTCGGGAGGACCGCGGCGCGGGCGATGCTGGAGGGGGAGGTGGAGGTAAGGGTGCGTCGGGGTCGCCCTCGTGAAGTTTTCGTGGATGGAAGTCGCCTGTGCACGATCCGGGCGTCGGACGGGCTGGCGTCGTTGGCGCCCGAGGGGGCGCGTCGGCTGCACGAGGCGACGGAGTTTCCGGAGCATCGGGTGGTGTGCTCCGAGGAGTGGGCGGACGCGGTTCGGCGGGGGCGGGACCTGTTCTGCGAGTACGCGGTGGAGGGGTGGGAGGAGCTGCGGCCCGGGGACGAGTGCCTGGTCGTGACGGAGGGGGATGAGCTGCTGGCCGTGGGGCGGGCGCGGCTCTCCGGGTGGGAGATGCGGTACTTCGACGATGGGGTGGCCGTGCGGGTCCGGCGCGGGTTGGGCTGAGGGGATTTTTTAGGCCTGGGATCGCCGGGTACGGGGGCGTTGCGCTTGTTCCCGGGTGGGAAGATCGACCCCAGGAAGCTTCAGCGGTTGATGCGGGAGATGCAGGAGGCGATGGAGCAGGAGGAGGTGAAGGTCGAGCGGGTCGTCATGGAGCTGAAGGACGGTTCGAGGCTGGTCTTCGAGCGGCCTCAGGTGGTCCGGATGAGGCTGATGGGGCAGGAGTTCTACCAGGTGGCCGGGAAGGCCCGTCGCGAGGAGCCGGAGGAGAAACCGTCGTTCACGGAGGAGGACGTCAAGCTGGTCGCGGAGCGCGCCGGCGTGTCGGAGGAGGAGGCGCGGAGGGCTTTGGAGGAGACGGATGGGGACCTGGCGGAGGCCATCATGCGGCTGCAGGAGGACTGACCGTGCCGCTTTTAACGGTCGGGGGTGGCCACCCGCCCGACCGGGGGTGCGCTGGTTGTCCGAGGAGGGTGAGAAGATCACCGTGAGCGTGATCAAGGCGGACGTGGGCGGCTTCCCGGGTCACTCGGAGGCGCACCCGGACCTGTTGGAGGCGTGCGAGGGCGTGCTGGAGGAGGCGAAGGATGAGATCCTGATCGACTACTACGTGACCCGGTGCGGCGACGACATCGATCTGATCATGACCCACACGCGCGGGGTCGACGACGAGAAGGTGCACGAGCTGGCGTGGAACGCGTTCCAGGAGGCGACGGAGGTCGCCAAGGACCTGAAGCTGTACGGGGCGGGGCAGGACCTGCTGTCCGACGCGTTCAGCGGGAACGTGCGCGGGCTGGGCCCGGGCGCGGCCGAGATGGAGCTCCTGGAGCGGCCCAGTGAACCGATCGTCGTGTTCTGCTGCGACAAGACGGAGCCGAGCGCGTTCAACCTGCCGCTGTTCCGCATCTTCGCGGACCCGAACAACACGGCCGGCCTGGTGCTGGACCCGAGCATGCACGACGGGTTCGAGTTCGAGGTGCACGACGTGATCGACCAGAAGAAGGTGATCCTGCGGTGCCCGGAGGAGATGTACGACCTGCTCGCCCTGATCGGGCAGACCCAGCGCTACGCGATCAAGCGGGTGTACAAGAAGGGTGACGAGCCCGAGGAGGAGCGGATCGCCGCGGTGACCAGCACCGAGCGGCTCAACCTGATCGCGGGCGAGTACGTGGGGAAGGACGACCCGGTCGCGATCGTCCGCTGCCAGAGCGGGTTCCCGGCGCTCGGTGAGGTGCTGGAGCCGTTCGCCCTGCCGCACCTGGTGGCCGGGTGGATGCGCGGCAGCCACAACGGCCCGCTGATGCCGGTCTCCGAGGACGACGCGCACCCGACCCGGTTCGACGGGCCGCCGCGGATCATGGCGCTGGGCTTCCAGCTGCGCAACGGCGAGCTGATCGGGCCGCAGGACCTCTTCGACGATCCCGCCTTCGACCGGGCCCGGAAGCTGGCGAACGAGATCGCCGATTACATCCGCAGCCACGGTCCGTTCCAGCCGCACCTGCTGTCCGAGGAGGAGCTGGAGTACACCACGCTGCCCGACGTGCTGAAGAGGCTCGAGGACCGCTTCGAGGACCTGGAGGACTAGACCACCGGGACCAGGAAGGCCAGCAGACCCAGCAGCATCCCCGCCTTGACCGCCCGCTGCGCCCTTCCCACGTCCCATCCCCGGCACGCGAGGAGGGACGCTCCGAGGATCACCGCGGCCGCAGGCAGCGCCAAGACCGGGTAGGGCCAGCCCACCGCCCCGCGCAGGTAGGGCGCCGGAGTCAGCACCATCAGGATCCCGGCGAGCGCGGCGGCCGTGCGCAGAGCCACCCGCTCCCCGCACACGATCGGCAGCGTGCGCAAACCGAGGGCCGCGTCCCCCTCCACGTCCTCCACGTCCTTGAGGATCTCCCGCACGAGGTTGGCCAGGAACGCGAGGGCGAACAGCCACGCGGCGGGCGCCGGCCGCGCGCCCACGGCCGCCCCGAACAGGAAGCACGAGCCCACGAGGTAGGAGATGACCGCGTTCCCCACCAGGGGCATTCCCTTCAGCCGCGCGGAGTACGCGTACAGCAGGGCCGAGTTCACCGCGGCGATCACCAGGCACGTCGTGTTGATCAAGGCCGCGAGGAGGGTCCCGAGGGCGAAGCAGCCCAGGGCGAACCGGCGGGCCGCTCGGCGTGAGACCCGGCCACTCGGGATGGGCCGGTCGGGCCGGTTGATCGCGTCCACCTCCGCGTCGAAGTAGTCGTTGATCGCGTTCCCACCCGCGCACACGATCGCCGCCGCGAGCGGAGCCAGCGCGGCCCGGACCGGATCGTGCACCCCGGCGACCAGCTCCCCGACCAGCACCCCCA
>JBDOKE010000132.1:0-2454 GCA_039833815.1 Methanobacteriota archaeon
AGGTTCCCGTTCGCGTAGAAGAATTTGTAGAACGTGACCGGAACGAGCGTCCCGTACTCCTCGCGCAGCTTCCCCAGGAAATCCTCCCCCACCAGCCCACGCTCCGGGTCGTAGAGCGCCCGGCTCGGGATCTCGCGCGGCGGGTCCGGCTCGCGCACGTCCGCGTCCGCCAGCTCCCGCGCGAGGTACAGCAGCAGGTTCTCCACGTTGTCCGCGCCGCCGTAATCCCAGTACCGGAACGCGCGCATCGCGATCTTCAGCCGCTTCAGCGCCCCGAACCAGCCCATCCGCTCCGCGAGCTTGGCCCCACGCTCCAGCGCCTCGTCCATCCGCACGCCGGACAGGTTGTCCCGCCGACCCTCCATCATCCGCCTCAGGAACCGGAAGAGCCGGCTCCCCTCCAGCCCCAGGCTCTTGAACGAGGCCCGCATGACCTCGAAGCAGGAGTGGACCGCGACGAAGGGCGTCTCCTCCGCGAGCGCGTCCAGGTCCACCGCCCTCGCCGCGCCCGTGTCCATCACGCTCAGGACCGCGAAGTCGGCCTCCCGCATCGCCCGCTCGAACTCCTCCGGCCGCTCGCGCAGGTCCCACATGTAGAACATCCGGACGTCGACCTCACCCTCCAAACGCTCCGCGGCCTTGGCCACACTGAGCGAGTACGGCTGGTGCCCAACCACTACGACCGCCTTGACCACTAAACATCCCCGCTTAAACCGCCCGGCCCGCGCTAATAGTAGTTTCACACTGAAACACCGGGTGGTAACAGGTAGTAGTAATGATGCGAGGGCGACCGTTCAAGCCGGACCGGCGCGATCCGTCGTTCACGCCCGGTGATCACTTCCAGGAGATGAAAAACACCTTACCTCCCGATCATACGGGTCCGGTTCTTCCCCGTAGCCGCGGGTCCCGGGGGACCGCGGGCCGATGGAGCCCCTAACGCTGGCCCTGCTCATCCTCCCCGGGGACCCGGGCGACTTCACAGAGCCGGTCCTTGAGCACCCCGAGGTGCTCTTGGCCAAAGGGAGAGCGGTGGGAAAGGTAGTCAAGAAGCTCCTCCGGGCGCTCGGAAGGCGTAGGCTCTCAGAGCTCTACCCGGAGTGGTGGGGAGTCTGGAGGTACGCTCCCATCATCTCCCATCGGAAGGTCCGGCTGTACTGCCAGACGGTCTACCCAACCCTCCTAGCCACCCTCGCGGCCCTTTTCTCTTCGGGGTTAATCCCTCTCCTGCTGTGCCGACTCGGCGTCGTTGGGGAGGCTTGGGGATACGTGTCCGGAACGTCGCTCATCGCCGCCGTCCTCGGCGTCCTCCCTGAACTGATGATGGCGGGCGAAGCCGTCAGGGACTACCTGAGCGTCGCGTTCAAGGGAGGGGACATGGGGGACCGCATTTTCGCCTTCAAAATGTGGGGAGTTTACGGCCTCCTGCTCATGCTGTCCGTGTACGTGGCAGCCGTGATCATGGCGTATCGCGAGACCAGGGATTACTTCCGCGGTTTTCCACTGACCGTCCGGATCTCGTGGCTGGTAACGCTGGCCATCCCGCTGACCACGGGACTCTGGACCCTGTGGTGGGGTCTGTGGGTGGTGAGCTGAGAGTGAGGGGCTCTCCCGGGTCGACTGAACGCGGGGGTCCGGTGGGTGCTGGAGCCGCTAACGCTGGCGCTGCTCGCCCTCCCCGGGGACCCGGGGGACGTCTTCGGGCCCGTCCTCAAGCACCCCGAGACGCTCCTGGCTAAGGGAGGTAGGGGCGGTGGTGGCCGGGGTGCGGGTGGTAGGGCAGGGGTCAAGCTCTCTCGGGCCGGCGAGACGCTGGAATCCGGGAAGCTCGCCCGAGCTCTCAAAGGGCGCAAGCTCCGGTGGTATCACTCGGGGCGGGAGCGCAAGCGGCTGCTGCTCCTGTACCGGAAGGTGCGGGCTTACTACGTGATGTCGTTCCTGTGCAAGGTCTTGGCGGCTCCCGTGATGTTCCTCACGCTCGTCGCCTTCCTGGGGCTAGCCCACGTCCTGGAGCGCGAGGATGTCCCATCCGCGTGCTCCCATGCCTTGATTGCGGCGTTCTTTCTCGTTCAGTTCGGTATCGGGGCCGAGGTGGCGGAGTCGGAGCAGGCCGTCGAAGCCTTCTCAGACGCCGTGCTCGCCGGCAAGAGTCCGAAGGATTGCCTCCACGCTTTTCGAGAGCACGGCATCTACAATGTGAAGATCGTGCTGACGGTGTACTCGGCGCTCTCGGCGCTGCTCGTGCTGGCGCTAACCTGGACGCTACGCGGGAGAGTCAGCGCCCGGACCCTTCTGCTGGCGTCGCTGACGACGACCGCGATACTGATCGCCCCGGTGATCATGGGCCTCTGGATCCTGAAATGGGGCGCGTGGGTGGTGAGGTGAGGCGCCCGATGAGGACCGGCGGGAACGGCGCCGCCTAGCGTACCGATCGCAGGGGGCGGGTCACTCCAGCCC
>JBDOKE010000133.1:0-3628 GCA_039833815.1 Methanobacteriota archaeon
AGTCACCCCGGGTCCCGGCGCTCCAGAGCGTCCAAGACCGGTTCAGTTGGGGGATGAGGGTTGTCCCTGGTGACCGCCAGGAACCCGCCCGACCCTCGGGATCTGGGCTCCTTCAAGATCCGGAGGTGCGCCGGCTGCGGGCGGTTGATTAGGATCCCGCTGTCGCGTTGCAACTGCACGAGGTGCAACGATCTCCGGGGGGAGGAGCTGAAGGAGGGGCCCTACGTGGACGGGACCGGACCGTACTGCGACCGCTGCCGCCGGGAGGGGAACCTAACGAGCGAGCTGCCTGAGGTGGCCGTGGCCGTGTGCTTCCTCACCGATCGCCGCAACCACCACGTCCTGTACCGGGCGGCCGAGTGCCTGGAGCGCGTCGCCCGGGCGCTGCGTGGGGAGCGGCGGTTCGTCGCCGTGGGCACGCCCGTCGACGACCTGTACTTCAACCTCCGATGCGGCATGGAGGCCGGGATCGACTTCGGGATCCGGGCCCAGATGTCCTCAATCTTCACGCACATGGACCCGGATTACCTTGTCATCGCCCACAACCCGGTGCGCCGGCTGCGGGGCCGTCCTCGGGAGCGGTTTAAGTACACGCTGCGCCGGCACGCCCCCGATCTCCGCCGCGTGGTCGTGCTGGAGGACGTCGTTCGGAACGAGGACTTCGCTCGGACGTACCGAGAGCTGGGTCGGGAGTTCCCGGACGCGTTTGAGTTCCTGCGCTCGGATGAGACGGGGGACCTGATCGAGCTGCTGCGGGAGTGAGGGCCGTGCTCACGGGGCGAACCCGAGACCCGGAGCGGCTCGTGGCCGGCCTGCGCCGGCTCGGCTGGCGGGTTCGGGATGAGGGAGGCCGGGTGATCGCGGTCTCCCCGGCGGGTCAGCAGGTGGAGGTTCGGGACTCGGGCGAACTGAGGATCACGGGGCGGGGGGAGGACTCCGCCGCCCGCACCCTGGTGAAGCTCGCCCGCAAGCTGGGCGTGGAGGTGGAGGTGGAATCCCTAGAGAGCGGTCCTCGACGCCCGCTCGTGTACGGGCCCGTGCCCTCGCGCCGCCTGGGTCGGTCCCTGGGGATCGACCTCCCCCGCGGGGTCTGCACGCAGGACTGCGAGTACTGCAGCGTGGGCGTGCCCAGGCGCGTGTCCCCACGGGAGCGCTTCGAGGTCGATTCGGCCCCGCTCGTGAGGGAGCTTCGGGCCGCCCTGAGGGAGTGCCGACCGGACGCCGTGACCATGGCAGGGGTGGGTGAGCCGACCCTGTGCGCCAACCTGGGTGAGGTGGCGGAGGAGATCGCCCCGCTGGTCGAGCGGGCCGGGGCCGAGCTGGTCCTGCTGACCAACTCGACCTGGGTCGCCGAGTGTCCGCCGGAGGTGGATCGGATCATCGCGAGCCTGGACTGCGCCCGGGAGGGCCTGTACCGTCGGATTGACCGTCCGCACCCGGATCTGTCCTTGAAGCATCTGGTGCGGCAGCTGGAGCGCGTCTCGGAGGACGTGACGGTAGAGGTGCTGCTCTGTCGGGTGGGCACGGTCACCAACGCGGAGGAGAAGCACGTGCGAGAGCTGGCGGGGCTGCTGTCGGGGATCGGAGTTCGAAAGGTGCAGCTGAACACGGTCTCGCGCCCGCCCGCCCGGGGTCGCGCGGAGGCGGTCGATGTGAGGGAGCTCACGCGGGCCGAGCGGATCTTCCGGGAGGCGGGGTTCCGCGTGGAGGTGTACCGGTAGGTGGGTGGTTCCGGTGAAGGTGGCGATCACGGGAACGCCGGGCGTCGGGAAGACGACCGTGGGTCGGGTGCTGCGGCGGGAGGGGTACGACGTGCTGCACCTGAACCGGGTGGCCCGCGAGCTCGGTGCGCTGCTGGAGGAGGATGAGGAGCGGCAGGCGCGCGTGGTGGACGTGCACGCGCTGGAGCGGTACGTGGAGGAGTGGGAGCCGGAGTCCGACCCGGCGTTCGTGGAGTCGCACTACTCGCACCTCATGCCGGTGGACCTGGTCGTCGTGTTACGGTTGCATCCGAGGGAGCTGGAGCGGCGGCTGCGGGAGAAGGGGTACTCCCCGCGTAAGATCGCGGAGAACCTGGAGGCGGAGTTCGTGGGGGTCTGCTACGGGGAGGCGGTGGAGGTTAGGTCCGGCGGGCTCCCGGCGAGGCCCCCCGGGGACGTGATCCAGCTGGACGTGACGGGTTTGAGCCCGGAGGAGGTGGCGGAGCGGGTGTTGAGGGCCGTTGAGTCCCGGGAGGGGGACGAGGTGGACTGGCTCACGGACGAGGAGGCGCAGCGCGTGATCGAGCGGTACCTGCCGTATCGGGAGGGGGGTGAGGATGAGGGGTAAGGAGGAACGGCTGCGCCCGCTGCGGGAGGACGACAAGTACCGTCACCCGGCCGTGCTGGACGAGGGGGTCCGGATTATCGGCGACAACCTGGCCGACGTGACCGCGGAGATCGGCGCGCACGCGGAGATCGGGCCGGGCGTGGTGATCCGTCGGAAGGCGGCCATCTACGGGTTCTGCCGGGTGTTTGACTCGGACGTGGGGGAGCGCGCCAGCGTGTCCCCCTTCTCCGTGGTGCGGGCCGAGGTGGGGAACGACGCGTTCATCGGGGACGGCTCGCTGGTGGGCGTGTTCGGCGGGGAGCGGGCGGTGCTGGGGTACGACTGCTTCATCGGTATGCGATCGGTGATCCACGGGGGCGTGCGCGTGGGTGAGGGGGTGGTCGTGGGGGCCGGCTCGGTGGTGGAGGAGGACGTGGAGGACTACACCGTGGTGATGGGCCGGCCCGCGGAGTACGCTGGTGAGGTGGTGAGAATCAGCGGGAACGCGTTCGTGGGCGGGGAGGAGACGGTCGCTCAGGTTCGGGCGGTCACCCGAGGCGAGGACAGTGGGTGGGAGACCGTGGGTCTTGTGGACTCGGTTGGGGTCAACCTCAGCGTGATCACGTGGGATCGGAGCCTGTTGGAGCGGCTCCTGCGGCTGCTGGGAAGGTTCCGGGGTGAGGTGGACTGGGGCGAGTTCGAGGTGGAAAACGTGAAATTCTACGGGGTGGCGGCCTCCTCGCGCCGTCCCCCGGAGCGCGTGGTGGACCGCGTGCGGGAGCTGCTGTTGGAGGGCCACGAGAGGCTCGTCGCGTGCATCCTGGACTGCCCCAAACGGTACGGCCGCGACGTGGTGGTGCGGAGCGGGCGACTGAGCGACGAGGCCGTGACGGGCCCGCTCCGCGCCCGCGGCTCGCGGTACTACCGTCGAACCGAGGAGGGTCTGAGCGAGATCTAGGGGGAGGGTCGCCGTGAAGGTCGCCGTGGTGGCCGTTCAGGGCGACGTGGAGGAGCACGAGTGGGCGCTGAAGCGTGCCGGGGAGGAGCTGGGCGAGGAGGTGGAGGTGATCTGGGCGCGGTACCCCGAGGACCTGGAGGGCGTGGACGCGGTCGTGCTACCGGGTGGGGAGAGCACCACCATTGGGAGGTTGCTGGAGCGTCACGGGCTCGTCAAGCCGCTGCTGGAGCTGTCGGAGTCCGAGGTCCCGTTCCTGGGCACCTGCGCCGGTATGGTGCTGATGGCGCGGGAGGTCGTGCCGCAGGCGCACCCTGGGACCGAGGTGGACGTCGAGCAGCCCCTGCTGGGCCTCATGGACGTCCG
>JBDOKE010000134.1:0-4037 GCA_039833815.1 Methanobacteriota archaeon
CGGGCAGGGTGCGGGCCCGGGTGGGGGCCTCGGGGGAGCTGGGTCGGGTGTCCTCGCCGGAGCTGCGCCGGGAGCTGCGGTACGTGGCGTCGGCGATCCGGGTGGGGGCTCGGGAGTTCTCGCCCCCGCCCGCGGAGGTGAGGATCGAGTGCGAGGCCCCGCCGGCCAGCGGGCTGGGAACGTCGGCCGCGGTGAGCGCGGGGATTCTGGCCGCGCTGGCGGCGCTCTCCGGTGAGGAGGTGGACCGGGAGCGGTTGCGGCGGCTCGTGCGTCGGGTGGAGCTGGACGTTCAGGGGAGGGCGAGCTGGGTGGATTCAACGACCGTGACCTACGGGGGCGTGCTCTCCATCTCTGGTCGCGAGTTCCGTCGGTTGGAGTGCCCGAGGGATCCGGTCCTGGTGGTGGCGTACTCGGGTCGGCCGTCCCGGACGGGGGAGATGGTGGAGCGGGTGAGGCGGTTGGTGGGTGAGGTGGGGTCCGTGGGGGAGCGCGTGATGGAGGTGATCGGTGAGGTGGTGACGGGGGTGGAGCGGGCGCTGGAGGAGGGTGAACTGGAGCGGCTCGGTCGGCTGTTGGACGTGAACCACGGGCTCCTGTCGGCCCTGGGCGTCTCGACCCGGGAGCTGGAGGAGGTTGTGCACGCGCTGCGTGGGGCGGGCGCGCTGGGGGCGAAGGTTACGGGAGCGGGTGGCGGTGGGTGTGCGGTCGGGGTGTTCGAGGACGCGTCCCGGGCCGAGGCGGCGGCGGAGCTGCTCGAGCTGATGGGGTACCGGGCGTACGTTACTCGTCCGTCTCCTGACGGGGTGAGAATCTCGGGCTAGGCAGGCGCGAGATCAGGGACTTCAGCTTCTTGAAGGTCACCTCGGCCATCATGGTACCGGCCACGCGGACGGCGTCCACGCCGTCCTCCTTGAGGCGTCGAAGGAGGTAGCGGGGCCGTAGGTAGAACTCCAGCATGGCGCGACGCTGGTACCGCTTGATCTCCTCCGGGGAGAGCTCGGTGGTGGCCGCCACCGGCTCCATGAGGGTGAACTTGTCCCAGTTTCGATCGACCAGGAGGTCCTTCTCCACGGCCTCCTCGAAGAACTTGGTGCCCGGGTAGGGGGTGGCGACGGAGACCACGGCGTAGTCGGGGTCCAGTTCCTTCAGCAGCCGGATGGTGGCGCGAGCGGTCTCGTGGGTCTCGCCCGGCAGGCCGATGACGGCGGATGCGACCGTTCGGATACCCAGCTCCCGGCAGAGCTCGAACGCCCGCTTCGTTTGCCTTACGGTGAACCCCTTCCCCACGTTGTCCAGGATCTCCTGGGAGCCCGACTCCACGCCGAAGAAGAGGACGGAGCAGCCGGCGTCCCGCATCAGCTCGAGGAGCTCACGGTCCACGGTGTCCACGCGGGCGGCGCAGCCCCAGGTCACGTCCAGGTCGGCCTCGATCATCAGCCGGCAGATCCGCTCCACGCGACGCCGGTCGTAGGTGAACGTGTCGTCGACGAAGGCGACGATGTCCGAGTCGTAGCGCTCGCGGACGTGGGCGACCTCGGACACGACGCGCTCGGCGGAGTGCATGCGGAGCCTGCGACCGTGCATGCGGGAGGAGGCGCAGAAGTCGCACCCGACGGGGCACCCGCGACTCGTGATCACGGTGGTGGCGCTGGTCCGGGCGCCGAAGAAGGTGTATCGATCCATGGGCAGGAGGTGTCGGGCGGGGAAGGGGAGCGCGTCCAGGTCCCGGATCAGCGGTCGGTCCGGGTTCCGCACGATGTCTCCCTTCCTCCGGTACGTGATGCCCAGGACCTCGGACAGCGACTTCACCCCGTCGATGAGGGCGCGGACGAGGTCGAGGAGGGTGAACTCTCCCTCCCTACGGATGACGATGTCCACGTGCTCGCACTCCTCCAGGCACTCCGCGTCCATGAACGTGGGGTGGTATCCGCCCAGGCACACGACGACGTCCTCGAGCTCCTCCTTCACGATCCGGGCGGCCCGGTACGCTTGCTGGATGATGGGAGTGGTGGCCATGATCGACACGATCTTAGGCTTCAGTCGCCGCACGGTCCGGCGGAACTCCTCCCAGGTCATCTCCAGCGGCGGGCAGTCCAGGATGCGGACGGTGTAGCCCGCCTCCTCCAGCACGGCCGCGATGTAGGCGAGTCCCAGCGGCGGGGCCGTGATCCCCAGGAAGCGTTGGTACTTGGTCGTGACGTCCGGCGGGTTCACCAGGAGCACGTCCAGCCCCAACGTACCATCCCCGGGCGGGGGTGGTGCCCACGGTTTATGAAACGGGGGCGAGGTTCGCTTACCGTCACGCCCTTGAGCTGAACAAGGATCGGGTGAGGGAGGTGTACCGCACGCTGACGGAGATGCTCGCGCACGTCCCGGCCCGCGAGTACTCGGACGTGGAGTGCTCGCTGACGATCTGGACGCGCCGCGACGAGGACGTACCCACGAACGAGCTCGTGGACGGTCCGACCGAGGATGCCCGGTACACCTTCGGGCTCCGGGCGCGCCGGGTGGGTAGGTCGAAGCTGCTGACCGTGGTCTCGGTGCTGTTCGAGAAGAGCGAGCTGAGCCCCAGGGGTCTGGACGTGGAGGACGTGAAACTCACCGCGGAGGGTTCCGTGGACCTGGAGATCCGGTGGCGCGGGGGATCGGTCCGGGACCCCCTGCGGATCGCCCTGTACTTCCTCCGCGAGTACGACCTGGACAGCAGCTGGAGCGTGAAAAAGGCCGTGGACCGCGCGTGGCGGGAGCTAAAGAAGGTACTGAGAGATCGCGGGGATCAGCGGTCCGGGGTGGAGGACTGGGTCACCGGGTACGACGGGATCCTGGAGCGGTGGCTGCGCGCGCGTGGGGAGTGGGTGGAGGTGCAGCTGATTCGGCGCATCCAAGGGATTGAGGGCCGGCTCTCCCTGTACGGTGTGCGGGCCCGATTCCCGGCGTCCTCCTCACTTCAGCGGCACGAAGAGTGAGCTTCGCGTGGCGCCGATGCCCGGGTCGCCGTGTTCCACCTTCTTCCTGGTCTTGGCGAACTCACCGAGGTAGTGGCCGATCATCTCCGGCTCGATCTTGACCTCCTTGAACTCCTTCCCGTTGTACACCGCGATGGTCAGCCCGACCATCTCCGGCAGGATAATCATGTCCCGACAGTGCGTGCGGATCACCGGCGGCTTCTTCCCGCGCCGCAGGAGCCTCCGGGCCCTACGAACCTTCTGCAGCAGCTTCTTGTGCCGGGAAGGCAGGCCCCGCTTCAGCGAGCGGCGCTGGCGCGCCGGCAGCAGCTCGATGAACTCCTCGATCGGCATCTTCATCAGCTCGTCCAGCGTGTAGCCGCGGTACCGGAACTCCGCCCACTCCTTCTCCCACCAGTCCGGGATCTCGCGGTCCTCCTTCGACTCCTCGGCCATCGGCACGACCCCCTACGCGGGCTTGCCCACGAAGATGTTGTGTCGATCCCGGGTGATCCGGAGCCTCACCGCGCTCCCCACGCTTAATTTCTTGGCGGAGTCCGGGACCGCGATCACGCGGTCCGCGGCCCGGGCGATCATCTCACCCCTGATGCGCCCCTCCAGGACCACCTCGGCCCGCACCACGTCCCCCCGACGGAAGGGCTTGGGGAGTGACCGGCGGGGCTCCGTCCCGAAGTGCTCGGGGCGCAGGACCAGCGGCCGCACCCCGGTCCTGCGCTCGAGCTCCCGCAGCCATCGGTAGAACTCCTTCATCGGCACGACCCGACGCAGGAACCGGGGCCTTCGACCGAACCGGTACTCCAGGTAGTTCTGGATGCCGAGCGCGGGCCACCGTTCGCCCGCGCCGATCTCGACCGCGAACTCGATGATCTCAACGATGTCCTCGTCGTTGTACCCGGGCAGCCACAGCGGGGCCAGCAGCACGTCCGCCCGGGTCTCCCGAGCGATGTACTCCGCGATCCGCATCACGTGCCGGACGTCGTAGTCCCGGGTGCCGGCCATCGAGCGCGCCTTCTCCGGGTCCAGGCTGTTGAGGCTGACGTTGAAGCGGTCCAGGCCCGCCTCGACGAGCTC
>JBDOKE010000135.1:0-15693 GCA_039833815.1 Methanobacteriota archaeon
GGACGTCGTCGTGCACCTCCTCCCCCTCCAAGATCTCCGCCGCCACGCGCAGGTCGTTGAGGCGGCCGTTCGTGCACGAGCCGATGAACACCTGGTCGATGGCGGTCCCCTCCACCTCGTGCACGGGGACCACGTTGTCCGGGCTCGAGGGCCGGGCCACCTGCGGGTCCAGGTCCGAGACGTCGAGCCGCAGCTCCGCCTCGTACCGGGCGTCCGGGTCCGGTCGAACCGGACGACCCTCGTCCCCGGCGCGCTCCCGGACGTACCGCAGCGTCCGCTCGTCCGGCGGCACAAGGCCCGTCTTGGCGCCCATCTCGATGGCCATGTTGCACAGGCACATCCGATCGGAAACGCTCATGTTCTCCACGACCTCACCGTGGTACTCGATGGCCATGTAGGTCGCCCCGTCCGCGCCGACCTCGCCCGTCACCTTCAGCACCACGTCCTTGGCGTACACGCCCTCCGGCGGCTCCCCCACGAGCTCCACCCGGTACGTCTCCGGCACCCGGAACCAGAGCCGGCCCGTGGCGAAAACGGCCGCCATGTCCGTGGACCCGATCCCCGTGGCGAAGGCGCCCAGCGCCCCGTGCGTGCAGGTGTGCGAGTCCGCCCCCACGATCACGTCGCCCGGGCGCACGTGACCCTTCTCCGGCAGGACCTGGTGACAGATGCCCTCACGAACGTCGTAGAAGTGCTCAATCCCCTGCTCCCGGACGAACTCTCGCATCACCCTGTGGTTCTCCGCCGCCTCGACCGAGTCCGCCGGCACCTGGTGGTCGAACAGCACGACGATCCGGGACGGGTCCCAGACCCGGTCCACCTCCATCTCCTCCATTCGCTGCACCGTGATCGGGCCCGTAATGTCGTGCACCATGGCCACGTCCACCTCGGCGACCACGATGTCCCCGGCCTCCGCGTCCTCCCCGGACGCCCTGGAGAGGATCTTCTCCGCCATCGTCTTGCCCCGACCCACGGTGCGACCCCCCGGCCCGCACCGACCGGACGTTGAAAAAGCTGGGGGTGGAGACATGTACGACGTGGACGAGCTGATTGAAAAGCTGGCGAGGCGCACGGGCCGCCCGCGCGAGGAGCTGATCGAGCGGGTGCGCGAGCTGCGGGACCGGTGGGGGATCTCCGAGGAGGGAGCCGCGCTCGCGCTAGCCGCCGAGCTGGGTGTGGACCTCATGGAGGCGAGCGGGGAGGAGCGGAGGCCCGTCACCCTGGATCGGGCCATCTCGGAGGGGCTCAAGTCCTTCGACGCGGAGTTCGTGGTGGTCCGAGCCCCCGAGGTCGTCGAGACCCAGAGCGGCGGTCGGATGGCGACGGCCGTGATCGCCGACGAGACCCGCTCGGCCGCGCTCGTGGCCTTCGACGAGGCGGTCGAGCGGCTGCGGGAGCTGAAGGAGGGGGACGTCGTCCGCGGGGAGAACCTGCGGCTGACCGCCTTCCGCGGCAGCCCGCAGGTCGTGGTGGAGCGGGACACGAGCCTGCGCGTGATCGACGAGCGCGAGAACCCGGAGGAGCTGATCGAGCGGACCACGTCCGAGCTCCGGCACGGGGAGTACGTGCGCGTCCGTGGGATCGTCGTCAGCGAGCCCACCGACACCGGCGAGCGCGTGCACTTCTGGCTCTCGGACGAGGAGGGCTCGGCCCGCGTGAACGCGTGGGGGGACGCGGCGGAGGCGGCGCTGAAGCTGGAGTACGGTCAGGGCACCGTCGTGGAGGGCTGGGTCTCGGCCCGGGGCGGCACCCCGGTGATCAACGTGCTCCGCACCCACGGGCTCGTGAAGCCGGCGGAGGTCTCCGTCCGACCCGCGATCAAGCGTCTGGTGAGGGAGCTTGAGGAGGGGGACGTGGCGGAGATCTCCGGCGTCGTGGTCGCGGTGTACGCCCGGCGTCGGTACTACGAGGCCTGCCCCCGGTGCGGTCGAGCGGTCCGGGACGGGGAGTGCCCGGAGCACGGTCCCGTTGAGCCCGAGCGCCGGCCCGTGCTCAACCTGGTCGTGGACGACGGGACCGGGACCGCCCGGGTGGCCTTCTTCGGCGACCTGGCCGTGAACATCGCGGGCTGCGAGAGCCCGAGGGAGTTCCTGGAGACCGAGGAGGAGACACTCCGGGAGCGGCTGCTGGGGGTCAACGTGTCCGTCGTCGTCCGGGTGAGGGGTGAGGGCGTGGTGGAGGACTACGACGCGGTGGCGCTCCGAGGGCAGATCCTCGACGATGAAGATTTGAAGCGAGAGGCGTCCCTACTCCTCCGAGAGCTGGAGGGGGAGGAGCGTGCGTAAAGAGGTCCGGCTGGACGAGCTTGACCTGCTGCCGGAGGACGTGATCCGACGGCTTGAGGAGGCGGATATCCTCACCGTCGAGGACTTCGTGTACTCGGACCCGAAGCACCTGGCGGAGGTGACCGGCATGACCGAAAAGGAGGTGGAGAGCCTGCAGGATGAGCTGCGGGACGCGGTGGCCGAGGCGGATGAGGTGGAGTTCCGCACCCTGGACCGGGTCGAGCGCGAGCGGGACCGAATCACGACCGGCTCCTCCGCGCTCGACGAGATCCTCGGCGGAGGCGTCGGCTGCGGGGAGCTGACCGAGTTCGCCGGCCCCTTCGGCTCCGGCAAGACCCAGATCGCCTTTCAGCTCTGCGTCAACGTGCAGCTGCCCGAGTCCGAGGGCGGGCTGGAGGCCAAGGCCGTCTTCATCGACACCGAGGGCACGATCTCCCCGCAGCGCATCAAGCAGATGGCGCAGGCCGCCGGGCTGGACCCGGGTGAGGCCCTCCGGAACATCTACGTCACGCAGGTCGGGTCCGTGGAGGAGCAACTCCAGGCGGCCAAACGGGCCTACGAGCTCTGCGAGCGCGAGGACGTGGGACTGGTCGCCGTGGACTCCCTAACCGCCCACTTCCGGGCCGAGTTCCCCCGGCTGAAGGACGTGAAGGAGCGCCAGACCATGCTCGCCAACCACGTGAAGGACCTCTGGAAGATCGCGACCGACCACGACGTGGCGGTCGTGTTCACGAACCAGGTCCACGTCGACGTGGAGGCCGCCACGAAGGGAAGGGGCCGCAAGTACGAGCCCGTGGGCGGCACGATCGTCGCCCACCAGGCCACCCACCGAATCATGCTGCGACGTGCCAAGGGCGAGGTCCGCATCGCTCGCGTAATCGACTCCCCCTACCTACCCCAGCGGGAGGCCCCCTTCCGGATCACCAAGGAAGGAATCCGGGACCTCCAAACCGAGTGATGAAAGGCCCAATAGCCGAGAACCGGGGCCGATGACGAGCTCCCGGTCCCACCTGATTCTCGGCGGTGACCGACCGTGCGCGACGTGATCGTGGTGGGGGCGGGCCCGGCCGGGTCGATGGCCGCGTGGGCGGCCGCGCGGGCGGGCTGCGACGTCCTGATCCTCGAGCGCCGGGCCGAGGTCGGCGCGCCCAAGCAGTGCGCCGAGGGAATCAGCGCCCGCGCCCTCCGGGAGGCCGAGGTGCCCACGGACGGCCCCTGGATCGCTCAGGAAATCCGGCGCGGGATCCTGGCGGTGCCGTCACCCGACGGGCTGCGCACGTTCGAGGCCGAGGGCATCCACGGGTACGTGCTGGAGCGGAAGCTGTTCGATCGGTGGCTCGCGGCGCGCGCGGTGGAGGAGGGGGCCGAGCTCCGGCTGCTGGTGGAGGCCCGGGGAGTGCTCCTGGAGGGCGGGCGCGTGGTGGGCGTCAAGACCTCGGAGGGACGCGTGCGCGCCGAGGTGGTGATCGCGGCGGACGGGATTGAGTCGCGGGTCGGGCGGAGCGCGGGGCTCGTTCCCCCGCTGAGGCCGGACGAGCTCTGCACCTGCGCCCAGTACGAGGTGGTGGGCCGGGTCCGGTACGAGGATGCTTTCGCCATCCTGTTCGACCCGGACCGCGTCCCCGGAGGATACGCCTGGACGTTCCCGAAGGGCGCGGACAGGGCC
Organism: Methanobacteriota archaeon; assembly: GCA_039833815.1. Classification (GTDB taxonomy): domain Archaea; phylum JAADCQ01; class Methanopyri; order Methanopyrales; family Methanopyraceae; genus Methanopyrus. Next base: position 3,952 of record JBDOKE010000135.1, read on the forward strand.
AACGTGGGCGTGGGCTGTCGGGGGAGAAGCCCACGAAAGCTGCTGGATGAACTGCTCCGTGGACCGCTCTCGAGGCTTGTGGAGGGCGCGCGGCCGGTGGAGCTGAACGTGGGTGGGGTGCCGGTGTGCGGGCCGTTGGAGCGGACGTACGATGATGGGATCCTCGTGGTGGGGGACGCGGCCCGGCAGGTGAACCCGCTCACGGGCGGCGGTCTGAACGCGGCCCTGATCTGCGGTCGGATCGCGGGTGAGGTGGCGGCGGAGGCGGTGAGCGAGGGGGACCCGTCCGCGGAGCGGCTGAGGGAGTACCAGGAGCGCTGGGAGAAGGAGCTGGGTGAGACGTTCGAGGTGGCACGGGAGGCGGCGGAGGCGGTGGTGGGCACGAGCACGGAAGAAGTGCTGGAGTTCCTGGAGGGCGTGGAGGAGGGCCTGGAGGAGGTCCTGAGGTCCGCCGGGGTTTTGGAGCGGCAGTGGTGGGGTTAGAGCTCTCCCCGCTGCTCGGCCCTGAACTCCCGGTACCGCTCGGTCCACCGTACCTTCTTCGGGTCCCGCTCTAGCTTCAGCATGTTCCGCTCGCACTTGCTGGAGCAGAACCACAGGATGGTACCGTCGTTTTTCACGAACATCTTGCCGGTGCCGGGCTCGATGACGCGACCGCAGAAGTCGCACCGCCGCAGCTCCGGCACGGTGGGTGGCCCCCGTTACTCGATGGGTCGAGCCTCGCGCTCGGTCTCGCGGAGCAGTAGGATGTCTCCCTCACGCACCGGACCCTTCACGTTCCTGGTGATGATCCGGCCCTTGTCCGGCCCCTCCAGGATCCTCACCTTCACCTGGGTGACCTCGCCGGTCATGCCCGTGCGTCCCAGGATCTCCACGACCTCCGCTGGCGTGGCGTCCTCGGTCGGGTCGTAGTCGCACTCCACCATCGGGTCGAACCCCCGGCCCGCACCGACCGGTCCCGGGTTATGAAGTTTCGTCGGGACTCCGGTACAAGACTTAAAGTGCGGTCGGGGTCGCGCGTCGGGGGTGCGGGCCGATGCCCGAGTTCAAGGTGGTCGTCGCCGACCCGGAGAAGGGGCGTTCCTATCAGGTCACGCTGGAGGGTGAGGACGCGGAGCGGCTGATCGGGAAGCGGATCGGGGACGTCGTCAACGGCGAGATCGTGGGGCTGCCCGGGTACAAGCTCAGGATCACCGGTGGTACGGATAAGGATGGGTTTCCGATGCGCCCGGACATTCACGGGGCGGGCCGGCACCGGGTGCTGCTCGACGGTCCCCCGGGGTTCCGACCGCGCCGCAAGGGCGAGCGGCGGCGCAAGACCGTGCGCGGCAACACCATCAGCGAGGATATCGTGCAGGTGAACACGGTCATCGTCGAGTACGGGGAGAAGCCCGTCGAGGAGCTGCTGGGTGAGGGCGGCGAGGAGGAGTAGCCGCGGGTGGTTGCCGTGCCCATCGACCTCCGCCACGTGGAGGACGAGCGGTTCCAGCAGGCGGAGATGAACATCGGCATGGTGGGCCACGTGGACCACGGTAAGACGACGCTCACCAAGGCCCTGTCCGGCGTTTGGACGGACACGCACAGCGAGGAAACGCGGCGGGGCATCTCCATCCGGCTGGGCTACGCGGACACCGTGCTCACCCGGTGCCCGGAGTGCGGGACGTATTCCGTGGAGGAGAAGTGCCCCGAGTGCGGCGCCGAGACGGAGTGGCTCCGTCGCGTCTCCTTCGTCGACTCCCCGGGCCACGAGACGCTGATGGCGACGATGCTCTCCGGCGCCGCGATCATGGATGCGGCCATTCTGGTCATCGCGGCGAACGAGCCCTGCCCCCAGCCGCAGACCCGCGAGCACCTGATGGCCCTCGAGATCATCGGCACGCGGGACGTCATCGTCGTTCAGAACAAGATCGACCTCGTAACGCCCGAGGAGGCCCGGGAGCACTACGAGCAGATCGTGGAGTTCCTGGAGGAGGAGACGCACCTGGACCCCGACGAGACGCCGATCATCCCCATCTCCGCCCAGCACGGCGCCAACCTGGACGTCCTAGTCGAGGCCATGTACGAGCACTTCGAGCCGCCCGAGCACGACACCAAGTCGCCCTTCCGCATGTACATCGCCCGCTCCTTCGACGTGAACAAGCCCGGCACGCGCCCGGAGGACCTGAAGGGAGGCGTCATCGGTGGCGCCATCGTGCAGGGTGAAGTGGAGATCGGGGACGAGATCGAGATCCGCCCCGGCCGGCGGGTGGAGCGGTACGGGCGCGAGGAGTGGGAGCCCATCCACACCGAGGTCGTCAGCCTGCACGCCAACGTGACCCCGGTGGAGCGGGCCCGGCCGGGCGGCCTGGTGGGTATCGGGACCAAGCTGGACCCCGCGATGACCAAGGCCGACCGGCTGTCGGGCCAGGTGGCCGGGGAGCCGGACACGCTGCCCCCGATCCGCGACGAGCTGCTCCTGGACGTGGAGCTCCTGGAGCGGGTGGTGGGCACCGAGGAGCAGCGCAAGGTCGAGCCCATCCGCACCAACGAGGTCCTGATGCTTACCGTGGGCACCGCCACGACGGTGGGCGTGGTCACGAGCGCCCGGGACGACGAGGTGGAGATCAAGCTCAAGCAACCGGTCTGCGCGGAGGAGGGGGACCGGGTCGCGATCAGCCGGAGAATCCAGCGCTGGCGGCTCATCGGGCACGGCGTGATCAAAGGGTGAGGGGGCGTGCGGCCCCGGGTCATCGCCGACGCCAACTTCCTCATGATCCCCCACCAGGAGGGCGTGAACCTCCTCTCGGAGCTCGACCGACTCCTCGGATCCTACGTCCTCCTGGTCCCCCGGCAGGTCGTCGAGGAGGTGAGGCGGATCCGACGGCGGGCCACCGGGCGGGACCGGATCGCCGCCAACGTGGCCCTACAGCTCCTGGAGCACCCCCGCCTGGACGCGAGGATCGTCGAGGTGGAGGGGCGCGACGGGGACGAGGCCATCCTCAACCTGGTCCGCCGACTCCGGGACGACGAGCGCGTGTACGTGGCCACCCGGGACAAGGAGCTGAAGAAGCGGGTGCTGAGGCTCGGAGTGCCCGTGATCACCCTGCGGCAACGCACCCACCTGGTGGTCGAGCGGGGCTGACCGGTTGACCCGGGTGCCCCCCTCCCCGGCCGTGAGCGACGCGCTGGGCAAGCGCTACGCGCTCCCGGGCATCCGCCACCTGGCAGGCCCCGTCCCCATCTGCGGCCGCGCGGTCACCGTCCGCGTGGAGGGTACGGACTGGGGGATCGTCGTCGAGGCCATCGACGAGGCCGAGGAGGGCGACGTGCTCGTCATCTCCACCCGGGACCGGCGCCGGGCCTACTGGGGCGGCCTCTCCTCCCTCTCCGCCAAGCGCAAGGGCCTCGCCGGCACGATCGTGGACGGGATGGTGCGGGACCTGGACGACATCCGCGAGCTGGGCTACACCGTCTTCGGCCGCGGCGTCGTCCCCCGGGCCGGCACGCCCCGCCGCTCCGGAGAGATCAACGTTCCGGTGTACATCGGCGGGATCGAGGTCAACCCCGGTGACGTTATAATTGCGGACGAGAGCGGGGCCGTGGTGGTTCCGGAGGAGGACTGGGACGACGCCCTGAAAGCCGCCCGCGAGGTGCTCAAGCTGGAGGACCGGATCCGCACCGACCTCGCCCTGGGACGCTCCTGGCGCGAGATCCTGTCAAAGCGCCTGGGGGAGGGATGATTGATCAACCTGTGGAAGGACCTGGAGCCGGGTCCCAACCCGCCGGACGTCGTGTACGCCGTGATCGAGATCCCGCGCGGGTCCCGGAACAAGTACGAGTACGTCGAGGAGGAGGGCTACTTCAAGCTCGACCGCGTCCTGTACTCCCCGTTCCACTACCCACTCGACTACGGCTTCATCCCGCGAACCCTGTACGACGACGGCGACCCCCTCGACATCCTCGTGATCATGCAGGACCCGACCTTCCCCGGCTGCGTGATCGAGGCCCGGCCCATCGGCCTCATGCGGATGCTCGACAAGGGCGAGCAGGACGACAAGGTCCTCGCCGTCCCGACCGAGGACCCGCGCTTCCGGGACGTGAAGGACCTCGACGACGTGCCCAAGCACCTGCTGGACGAGATCGCCCACATGTTCTCCGAGTACAAGACCCTGGAGGGCAAGGAGACCGAGGTGCAGGGCTGGGAGGGCGCCGACGCGGCGAAGGAGGCCATCGTCCACGCGATGGAGCTGTACGAGGAGGAGCACGGGTGAACCGCCCTTGTACGAGTACGTCGAGCTCGAGACCACGGTCCGCATCCCGCCCTCCCACTTCACCTCCGACGTGGAGGAGGCCGTGCTCAAGGCCCTGGAGAACGACGTGGAGGGCCGGCTGTTCAAGGAGGACGACTCCGGGGAGCCCATCGGGTTCGTCGTGCTCGTGGACGAGGTTCTGGACATCGAGGACGAGGGCGTGTTCCCCGGCGACGGCGCCGCCTACCACCGCGTCCGCTTCCGCGCCCTCGTCTTCCGCCCCGAGGAGCGCGAGGTGACCGTCGGCGAGGTCACCCGAGTCAAGGAGTACGGAGCCTTCGTCCGGCTCGGACCCCTGGACGGGCTCCTCCACGTGTCCCAGATCCTGGACGAGTACATGTACTACGACGGCGCCCGAGAGGCGCTCGTGGGCGAGGAGACGGGGCGCGAGCTCAAGAAGGGCGACGTCATCAAGGTCATGATCATCGGCGTCAGCCTGAACGAGGAGCGCCCGCGCGACTCCAAGATCGCGCTGACCGTGAAGAAGCCCGGGCTCGGCAAGCCCGAGTGGTGGGAGTAAGACGATGAGCAAGCTCAAGGCCTGCCTCCGGTGCGGCTACCTGGTCGACGAGGACACCGAGATCTGCCCCGCGTGCCACGGCGACGAGTTCACCGAGGACTGGAAGGGACTCGCCATCGTCCTCGACACCGACTCCAAGACCGCGAAGAAGCTGGACGCCAAGATCCCGGGCAAATACGCCCTGCGCCTCGAGGAGTGACGCCCGTGAGGCCCCTCGTTCTGCCCCGGGAGCTGCGGCCCGAGCTCCGCAGGCCCTGGGGTCCCGTCTACCCCTCCCCCTCCGACTCAACGTACCGGAAACTCAAGTCCCGCGCCGAGCTCCTGATCACCGTGGGCGACGTGACCACCCGCTCCTTCCTCCGGGCGGGCGCCCGCCCTAACGTCGCGGTCGTGGACGGAAGGATCATGAGGACCGTACCCGCCCGCGGCTCCGACCGGTTCCCCATCACCCTGAAAGCCCGCAACCCGCCCGGCACCATCACCCCGCAGGCCTGGAACGCCCTCGAACGGGCCCTGGACCACGCCCTGCACGGAGACGCCGTCCTGCTCCGAATCGTCGGTGAGGAGGACCTGCTCGCCCTCCCGGCGCTGGCCCTCGCTCCCGAAAACTCGATAGTCTGCTACGGGCTGCCGGGCGAGGGCATGGTCGCCGTCTCCGTGACCCCAAGGGCGCGATCCCGGGCGCTCAGACTGCTCAGAAGGTTCCGGGGGTCCGAGGCGTGGAGATCGAGATTGTAGAGGAGCGGGACAACCCCCTCCTGTTCCGAAAGGAGGTCCGCTTCGTGGTCCGCCACGAGGATGGCGGCACCCCGCGACGCTCCGAGGTCCTCAGGAAGCTCGCGGCGATGCTGGACGTGGACAAGGAGGTCGTGCTAATTCACCGAATGGAGTCGGAGTTCGGCAAGCGGGAGACCTTAGGGTACGCGAAGGTTTACCGCAGCTACGAGGACCTGGAGGACATCGAGCCGGATCACCTCGTCGAGAGGCATAAAAAGACCCTGGAGGAGCTGGAGGAGGAGTCCGAGGAGGAGGGAGAGGAGGAAGAGCCCGAGGAAAAGGAGGAGGAGCGGGAGGAGTAGGGTTAGGGGGTGGACCGGAGCGTGGGCATCCCGCGCCGAGCCCGGCTGTACGAGGTCAAGGACGGGAAGGTCGAGCGGAAGAACCCCTTCTGCCCCCGGTGCGGACCCGGGGTCTTCATGGCGGACCACGGCAACCGGTACGCGTGCGGCAAGTGCGGCTACACCGAGTTCAAGAAGCAGCCGGAGTCCAAAAAGAAGAAGTGAACGACGCCACCCAGGGAGGGCCCGTTGAAGCCCCCACGGGACCTCATCCCGGACGAGCTACGCCCCCTGCTGGACCGGGGCGAGATCCTCGCACTGGGCGCCGAGTCCCTGCTGATTAAGCACGACTGGCTGGGCCTCCCCGCCGTCTACAAGATCCGCCTTCCCAAATCCTACCGTCACCCGCGGCTGGACGAGCGGCTCCGACGCGCGCGCACGCGCCGCGAGGCCCGGGCCCTGACGCGCCTGCCCGAGTGGGGCATCCCGACCCCCACCCTGTACGAGGTCGATCTGGAGCGCTGCCTGATCGTGATGGAGCACTTACCCGGCGAGACCCTCCGCGAACTGACCGAGCGGGACTTCATCCCAAGCCTGTTTGAGGAGCTGGGTCGGCTGGTCGGCCGCATGCACGAGCACGGGTTCGTGCACTACGACCTCACCACGTCCAACGTCCTGATCGTCGACGGTCGACCGCACATCATCGACCTGGGGCTCAGCGAGGACACCACCGACCCCGAGGACCACGCGATCGACCTGCGCGTGTTCGAACGCTGCCTGGAGAGCACGCACCCGGACGTTAGGGAAAGGGCGTGGGAGGCGTTCTTCCGCGGGTACCGAGAGGAGCGCGGCGAGGAGATCACCGACACGGTGCTGGAGCGGCTGGAGGACGTGAAGAGTCGCGTCCGCTACGTCTGACCCCGGGCCTTAACCACCCCCTCCCGAACCTCGATCTCTCCCTCCTCCTCCAGCTTCTTGAGCGCGATGTAGGTCACGTCGTACGGCACCCCAAACTGCGCGAATAGGAACTCGTACACCTCATCCTCCGGCACCTTCTCCCGGTTCTGCAGCCAGACCAGCAGGGCCCCCAGCACCTCCGACAGCCGCTCCGGCACGTGCAGGAACTCCCCGTCGTCCGTCACCTCCACCTCCTCGCTCGCGGTCACCGCGAGCAGGACCTCGGACAGCCCCTCCCCCGAGTATCCCTCCCACCGCAGGCGCAGCACCAGGTCCCTCCAGTCCAGGCTAACCTCGCGCTTCACGATCCGCACCACGTCCCTCACGCTCACCTCCCGCTCGCCCGTCAGCAGCCGCTCCGCCGGCTCCACCTCCGGCCACTCCGGCACGGTCCCCAGCTCGATCTCGAAGAGCAGCTCGGTGGCGGACCGCCACCGCATCCGCGTCGGATCCTCCACGAGCTCCAGGGGCAGCGCCTCCCACTCCGAGACGGTCACCCCGATCCCGTAGTGCTCGCAGAACGACACGACGGAGAGCAGCTCCCCGTCCGGCTCGCCCGGCAGCACGACCAGGGCCGGCAGCCCGAGCGCCTCCGCGTCCCTGGCCACCTCCGCCAGCCCCTCCTCCCAGTCACCCAGCGGCGAAAACCGGGCCAGGTCCTCCCGCCCACCGACGCACAGGACCGCGAGCGCGCCCTCCTCGTCGTACGCGACGAAGTCGAGCCGGTGCTCCTCCCCAACCGGCTCCACGTGGTAGCCCAGCTCCTCAAAAACCCGCGCGCAGTCGCGCCGGAACAGGGACGCCTTAAAGCCGACCATGCGCACTCCCCGCCGGGGGCCGGCTCCGAACATGGTGACGATCTGTATCGGTATAGAGTCTACGGCCGAAAAGCTCGGCGTGGGCATCGCGACCTCCGAGGGCGAGATCCTCGCGAACGAACGGGCCCAGTACACCCCGCCACCCGGATCCGGCATCCTGCCCCGGGAGGCCGCGGAGCACCACTCCCGGGAGCTACCCGGGCTGCTGGAGAGGGCCCTGGACCGGGCCGGGATCGACCCCGAGGAGATCGACCTGGTCGCCTACTCCAAGGGCCCGGGACTGGGCCCCTGCCTCCGGGTCGGGGCCACCGCGGCCCGCACCCTGGCCCTCGCCCTGGAAGTGCCCTTGGCCCCCGTAAACCACTGCGTCGCCCACGTCGAGATCGGGCGCCTCACGGCCCGGCGGGAGGGACTCGAGTTCGACAACCCCGTCACCCTCTACGTCTCCGGCGGGAACACGCAGGTCCTCGCCCTGAAGGCCGGACGATACCGCGTCTTCGGCGAGACCCTGGACCTACCCGTGGGCAACATGCTCGACACCTTCGCCCGCGAGGTCGGGCTCCCCCACCCCGGTGGTCCCGAGATCGAGCGGCTCGCGCGGCGAGGCGATCCCATCGAGCTCCCGTACACCGTGCGCGGGACCGACGTCTCCTTCTCCGGCCTCCTCACCGCCGCCCTGCGCGCGCACGAGGAGGGTGCCCAACTCGAGGACGTCTGCGCCGGGCTCCAGGAGACGGCGTTCTCCATGCTCGTCGAGGTAACCGAGCGCGCCGCGGCCCAGCTCGGCACCGACGAGATCCTGCTCACGGGCGGCGTGGCCGCTAACCGGCGCCTCTCCGAGATGATCCACACCATGGCCGAGGAGCGCGACGCCGAGGCCCACACGGTGCCCCCGGACCTCGCCGGCGACAACGGGGCCATGATCGCCTGGACGGGCCTCCTGCTGCACCGGCACGGTCACTCCATCCCGCCCGAAGAGATCCCGAAACGGGCCACGGTGCGGCAGCGGTACCGGGTGGACGAGGCCCCGGTACCCTGGGGACGCGGGCGAGGATGAACCTCCGCTACAAGTGCCTCCGAGTCACCCTCGAGTGCGTGGAGCCGGGCCCCCTGCCCGAGTTCAAGGGCTTCTCCGTGCGAGGGATGCTCCTGAGCCGACTCCGGGAGGCGAACCCGGAAGCGATCGAGCGGTACCTCTACGGTGGCCCGAACGACACCCCGTTCCCCTCCGGGGTCACCCTGACCCCACCGCTGGATCGCACCGAGTTCGCGCGCGAGGGGGACCGGCTCCACTTTCACCTACACCTGTTCGAGGACGCGGCGGAGGCGGACGCGGAACTCGTGCTCCCCCTCGCCGAGCGGAGGCTGAGGCTCGGGGCCGCGCGGTTCCGGCTCGTCCGGGTCGAGGACGTCGGGTCCGGTGAGACCGTGTTCAACGGGGAGCGGTACCGGTTCGTGCCGCCCCGGCGCCTCAGCCCGCTGGAGCCCGAGGGCGACCTGCTCGTCGTGTCCACGCTCACTCCCACCTACCTCGTGCACGAAGGACGGGCGCGCGTGCCCCGGTTCCACATGATCGTGCGGAACGCGGCCCGCCGGCTCACGATGCTCCGACGACGGTTCGGGAAGGAAGGGCTGACCCGGGAGGAGGCCCGGGAGCTGATCCGATGGTCGGAGGGCGCGCGCACCGTGACCATGCGCTACCGGCTGAGGACGCTCCGCCGTCGATCCTCCCGGATCGGCCGGCAGGAGTTCCGGGCAGTGGTCGGGACGTTCGTGTACGAGCTGCCCCCGGAGCCTCCGGCCCGCGCGGGCGAGGTTTTATCCTTCGCCGCGGCGTACGGGGTCGGCAAGATGAACACGGCCGGCCTGGGCCGGATCGCGCTCACGTGCCACCCACCGGGAGGGTGAGGGCGCGATGCGGCTGGAGATGGAGGCGGAGGTGACGTTCACGCTCTCCCGAGAGGTGAACCCGGACGAGATCGAGGGGACCGTGGAGGCGTTCGTGCGCGAGGCCAACGAGGACCTACTCCGCCGGGGCGTGCCTGAGGGCGAGGAGGGCGGCGAGATCCGAGAGTGGGAGGTCTCGCCGAACGCGGTTCGGATGGTGATCCGCGGTACCCGGTACCTGCGCCCGCACGAGGCCGCCCTACGGGTTCGGAAGCGGCTGGCGGAGACGCTGGGTCGGGAGCACCGGGTCGGGGTTCGAGGCCTGCGCGTGGAGCGGTACCGGGTCCGCATGGAGTTCGATGGGGAGGTGTCGGAGGACCTGGGACACGTCCCGGTGGCGGACGAGGTGCGGGTGGAGGGGAACGCGATCGAGCTGGAGTTCCGGGGCTTGGAGGAGGAGCTGCTGCGGAGGCACGTGGTGGATCGGGTGATCCGGCTGGTGCGGTGGGCGGTGGAGGAGGGTGGTCGGGAGCTGGCGGAGCGGGTGACGAAGCTGGAGCCGGGCACGGTGGTGGACGAGAGCGGGCCGGTGGAGGTGCGGTTCGAGGGGGACGTGACGGAGGAGGCCCTGAGGCGGGGGTGGGTCAAGGAGTTCCCCGGGCGCGGTCAGTGGATCTACACGCCGCCGATGGCGGCGCTGCTGGAGGCGCTGCGGGACTTCTTCCTGGAGCGCGTGACGCGCCGGCTGGGCTTCGAGCCGGCCCTGTTCCCCAAGCTGATCCCGCTGGAGATCATGTTCCGGATGCGCTACCTGCACGGGCTGCCGGACGGGATGTACTACGTCTGCCCACCCAAGCGGGACCCCGAGCTGTTCGACGACTTCAAGCGGGAGCTCTACGTGTGGAACGAGCTGAACGAGGAGACGCTGTCCTCGCTGAGGGAGAAGCTCCGGGACCCGGGCTACGTGCTCGCGCCCGCCCAGTGCGAGCCCTTCTACGAGCTGCTTCGGGGGGAGGTGGTGGACGCCGACGAGCTGCCGATCAAGCTCTACGACTGCAGCGGTTGGACGTACCGGTGGGAGGGTGGGGCCGCGAAGGGGCTGGAGCGGGTGAACGAGTTCCAGCGGATCGAGCACGTGTGGATCGCGGAGCCGGAGGACGCCGAGAGGATCCGGGAGGAGCTGCTGGAGGCGACGAAGCGCGCGGCCGACGAGCTGGGGCTGGAGTGGCGGGTCGTGGTCTCGGACGACCCGTTCTACCTGGAGGGCCGGCTCCTGGAGGACCGGGACATCGAGCTGCCGGACGTGCCCACGTACGAGTTCGAGGTGTACCTACCGTTCAAGGGGTCCCGGGACGAGGAGGATGCGTGGGTGTCGGTGGGCTCGTTCAACGTGCACGGGGAGCACTTCGTGGACGGGTTCGGGATCAAGGAGCGCTCGGGCCGAACCGTGTTCACGGGGTGCGCCGGGCTCGGGCTCACCCGCTGGACGGTCGGGCTCCTGGCGCAGCGGGGGTTCGACCCCGAGGATTGGCCGGAGCCGATCGTGCGGCGGATCGAGGAGCGGTTCGGCGGGCTCCCCGAGGTGCCGGAGACGGTGACGTGGCCGGACTAGCTCCCGAGGCTTTTTTGAACGGTGGCGCCCGGCCGGCCGAGGGGTGTGAGGATGGTCCGGGACAAGTGGCGGCAGAAGAAGTGGTACACGATCCTGGCCCCGCAGATGTTCGACCGGGTGGAGGTCGGTGAGACGCCCGCGGACGACCCGAAGAAGGTCATCAACCGGGTCCTGGAGACCACCCTCGGCGACGTGCTCGACGACATCACCAAGCACCACATCAAGGTGTTCTTCCGCATTTACGACGTGGAGGGCACGACCGCCTACTCCAAGTTCGAGGGCCACCGGCTCATGCGCGACTACGTGCGAAGCCTGGTGCGGCGCGGCACGAGCCGGATCGACGGCGTGATCGACGTCGTCACCAAGGACGGGTACCGCGTCCGCGTGGCCGGTCTGGCCTTCACGACCCGGCGGGCGAAAACCTCCCAGCAGCGCGCCATCCGCAAGGAGATGTTCCGGGTGATCGAGGAGAATGCCAAGGAGTGCAACTTCGACGAGTTCATCAAGCGGTGCCTGGGGATCAGCGAGGAGCAGAGCATCCCCGAGCAGATCAAGGAGGCCGCCTGGAAGATCTACCCCATCCGCCAGGCCGAGATCCGGA
>JBDOKE010000136.1:0-1953 GCA_039833815.1 Methanobacteriota archaeon
ATGGTGACGCGGGGTCTCCCACCCAGCCCGTTCACCCGGTGCCCGCACCCTGCCCGGCCTTAAATGATCTGGGGAGCCCCCCTCGACCGCAGCTCGATCACCCCGGCCCCCGGCGGCGCGTCCTCAGGCCTCGCCAGCACCCGGCACGGCCTGACCTCGCCGTCCACCACCGCCGGCCAGTGCAGGCCCGGACGGGCGTCCTCCGGCACCACGACCTCCCCACCCTCAACCCGAACGGGTTCGACCCCAGCCTTCAGGCAAACGCGCGCCCCCTCCTCGGACAGCGCCAGCAGCCCGGTCGTGGGCACGACGGTGAACCACCGATCCCCCTCCTCAGAGCGCACGTGCTGCCCGTCGAACCGGTACTCCCGCCCCTCCAGCACGTCCACCCCGAACTGAAACAGGGAGACGGCCCGCGGCACGTGTTCACTCAGATCGCCTCCACCGCGCCCCAGCAACCCCTCCAGCTCCTCCCTCAGCCTGCGCAGGGCCCGCCGGGACGCCGGGCTCTCTTCCCTCCCGCAGGTGAACACCACCTCGAACCCTCGCTCCTCCAGCTCCTCGCCCACGAGCCGGTAACCGCCGTGAGCGTGGCAGACGAGGATCGAGGACTCCGGTACGATCTCCTCCACCAGCCGCGCCGCCCGCTCGATCTCCTCTCGGGTCCACTCCCCCGTCACCCGGACGTCGTAGTGCGCGGCCGGGAAGGTGCGCTCCAGCGCCCGGGGCACGATCCCCAGCGGGCTTGTGATAACTAGCTCGTCCACGGGAAACTCTCCCGTCACCTTGGAAACGCGGCGGTGCAAGGGTGAACGCGAGTACGGCTTGCGGGCCGTGCACGGGAGGAGCACGAAGACCTCCGCCCACGACGGGGGCCGGTACCGGGCGACCCGGCGCACCCACTCCGAGACCTCGGGCCGATCGAAGGAGAGGTCGGTAGAGCACCGGATCTCCGTATCCCGGGCCAGGTTCACGTGCCTCACCAGCACCCCCTCCCGATCGCACACCCGGAGCGCCTCAGCGACCCGAGGGTGCCGGGCCGCCACCGACTCCACCAGCTCCCTTAGCCCGCCCGAGCGCAGCAGGCGCTCCAGTCTCCTCAGCGAGGATCGGAACCGCTCCCAGTTCTCCCGAAGGAGCTCCACCGGATCCCCGTCCCGGCGCTCGGCGGAGAAGTCCTCCAGCAGGAGCTCGCCCCGCAGGGCCAACCGCACGCACAGGAGCGCGTCGAAAAGGTCGAACCCCAGGTAGTACAGCAGCGGTATCCACTCAGGGTCCCGCACGGTTACGGCCCGGATGGTCCCATCCTCCCGCACCCGGCGCACGAGCCCGGCGAGCGCCTCCGGCTCGGGTGCGCGCTCCAGGTGGTGGTGAACCACCGGACCGTCGCGCGCCGGTCGCTCCGGGCTCCACTCCCCCGCGGGCTCGGGGCTCAGCCGAACGCATCCATCGTCCGCCAGGCTCAGCAGCTCGGACGCCAGCTCTCCGAGGGAGCGATCCAGCCTCCGGAGGGACTCGATCCGGGGGAGGTGAAGGAAGGGGGCGGGGGTGGTCACCCCGTCGAGCTCCAGCACGCGCGCGCAGTCGCAGCGGCGCACCCGAACCTCAGTCACCGAGGACATCGTCGAACTCCTCCTCCAGCCGCTCCAGGTCCCGTCTGGTCTTCTCCGCCGCCTCCCGGGCCAGCTCGGGCGCCACGCCCAGGTAGCGCTCCGGGTCCAGGATCTCGGTCAGCTCGTCCTCCGGGATCAGCTCCAGGACGCGCTCCTCCTCCCGTACCACCTCCAGGAACTCGCGGTCCTCCTCCCACGCCCGCATGGCGAGCCGCCGGACGAGCTCGTGGGCCTCCTGCCGACCCATGCCGCGCTTGACCAGCTCGACCATCAGCGCCTCCGCCATGTTGAGCCCCTTGGTCAGGTGCAGGTTGCGGCGGATGTTCTCCTCGTTGACGCG
>JBDOKE010000137.1:0-5075 GCA_039833815.1 Methanobacteriota archaeon
CATGATCTCACCCATCGCCCTCCTGGTGGCCTGGTCGACCTCGTCCACGGACTCCGGGTGGGGCCGGCGCTCGCGCCCCTCGGGCCGGTGCACCGAGAGCCCCGATCGGATGAACCTCAGTACCCGGTCCGTGACCTTCGGTTCGGTCAGCCGCAGCGCGCTCCGCTCCCACCATCGGTCTGGGTCCGGCGGCTCGAACCGCTCGTGCAGCCGGCGCACCACCTCGTCGGGGACCGGGCGGCCCCGGTCGGCGTTCCGCCGGAGGCACTCCTCCAGCGGCACGTCCAGCCACGCGATCCCCCACGGGACCTCTCGCTCCAGGGATAGCCGAGCCAGCTCCCGGCGCATGCTGGCGTAGTAGTTGGTGTCGTCGGCGATGACTAGGTCCAGCCCCTCCTCCAACAGCGTCTCCACGGTGCGGAGGAAAGTCTTCCGGGCGATCCCCTCGAGCCGGGGTTTGAACTCGCCCCGCCAGAGGAACCCGCGGATGGCGTCCGCCTCGACGTGCGCCACGTCCCAGCCCTTCCGGCGGAGGAAGGCGGCCAGCTCGGTCGCGAAACACGTTTTACCGGAGGCCGGTGGTCCCGCCAGGATCAGCAGCCTGGTCACGCGTCGTCACCCCGGGGTGGTGCGGCTTGGGCATCCGCGAGAGGCTGGGGGGCTCGCGCGATCCCCGGTACCTGTTCTTCGGCGGTAAGGGCGGCGTGGGCAAGACGACCTGCGCGGCCGCTACCGCGGTCTGGCTAGCGGAGCAGGAAGGTAAGGAGGTGCTCGTGGTCTCCACGGACCCGGCGCACTCGCTCTCGGACTCGTTCGATCAGGACATCGGCTCGGAGCCGACGCCCATCGAGGGCGTGGAGGGTCTGAGGGCGATCGAAATCGATCCGGAGAAGGCGGCCGAGGAGTACGTGGAGACGATGCGTCGCGTCTACGAGATGACGGACGACGAGGGCCTGAAGGAGATGTTCGGTGGCGAGGACATGCTGAAGGAGCAGGAGGAGCTGCTGAAGAGCTCGCCCGGCATCGACGAGGCCGCGGCCTTCCAGAAGTTCATGGAGCTCATGCGGGATGACTCGTACGACGCGATCGTGTTCGACACGGCGCCCACGGGTCACACGCTGCGGTTCCTCTCCATCCCGGACACGCTGGAGCGTCAGGTGAAGACGATGATCAAGGTGCGGAAAACGCTGCGGCAGGTCAGCAGGATGCTCAAGTCAATCATCCCGTTCGCGGGGGGCGAGGACGAGAGCGAGGAGGACGAGATCCTGGACAACCTGGAGCGGATGAAGGAGGAGATCGAGGAGGTGCGGGAGATCCTCAGCGACGCCTCGCAGACGGCGTTCCGGCTGGTGGTCACGCCGGAGGAGATGGCGATCTACGAGGCCCGGCGGGCCCTGAGGACGCTGAACCACTATGAGATCCCGGTGGACATGATCATCGTGAACAAGGTGATGCCGAAGCGGGCGGAGGAGTGCGAGTTCTGCCGAACGCGGCGCGAGATGGAGGAGAAGCGGCTGGAGCTGGTGGAGAAGTACTTCGGCGACAAGGACATCGTGCAGGTCCCCATGTTCGCCGAGGAGGTGCGCGGGCTCGAGCGCATCCGCGAGGTGGCGAAGGTGCTGTACGGGGAGTAGGTGCGGGAGCGCCGTTGCGCCGGTACGAGCTGCACGCGCACACGTACCTCACGGACGGGGAGCTGCTGCCGGCGGAGCTCCTCCGGCGGGCGGAGGAGCTGGACCACGAGGTGCTGGTGTTCGCGGAGCACGTGGATCCCTCGAACCTGGAGGACGCGGTGACCCGGCTGGCGGAAGCCTGCGACCGGCTGCGTGGTCACTACAGGACCGAGCCGGTGCCTGGGGCGGAGCTGACGCACGTGCCTCCGGACCTGATCCCGGACCTGGCGGAGGAGGCTCGGGACCACGGGGCCGAGCTGGTCCTGGTGCACGGGGAGACGCCGGCGGAGCCCGTGAAGGAGGGGACGAATCGGGCCGCGGCGGAGTGCGACGCGGTGGACGTGCTGGCCCACCCGGGGCTTATCGATCTGGAAACGGCCCGGATCGCGGCGGAAAACGGGGTGACGCTGGAGCTCTCCGCGAAGCCCGGGCACTGCCTGGCTAACGGCTGGGTGGCCCGGGTTGCCCTGGAGGTGGACGCTCACCTGGTGCTGAACACGGACGCGCACCGTCCCGACGACCTGATCTCGCCCGAGGAGGCCGAGGTGATCGCGCGCGGGGCCGGGATCCCGAAGAAAATGACGCGGTGGGTGTTGGAGGAGGTGCCCCGGCGGCTGCTGCGCTAGCCCTTGACCACGCCGATGGGCCGCAGTCGAACGACCGGGTCCGAGATGCCCGCCTCGTCGACCGCCCTCACGACCTCGTCCACGTCCTTGTACGCCGGCGGGGCCTCCTCGGCCACCACCGGCATGCTCGCCGCCTTGACCAGGATGCCCTGCCGCTCCAGCTCCTTGGCCACGTCCTCGCCCCAGAACTTTCGCTTCGCCGCGGCCCGGCTCATCGTCCGGCCCGCACCGTGGCAGGTGCTGCCCCACGTCTCCTCCATGGCCCGCTCGGTGCCGATCAGGATGTACGAGCCCGTGCCCATGTCACCCGGGATCAGCACCGGCTGCGGCAGGCCCTTGAACGGCACCGGCTCGCCGTGCTGCTTCAGCGCCTCCTCCGTGAACGCCCGCGTCGCGCCCTTCCGGTGCACGACCAGCCACCGCTCCTCACCGTCGACCGGGTGCCGCTCGATCTTGGCCATGTTGTGCGCGATGTCGTAGATCACCTCGATGCCCATGTCCTCCGCGTCTCCGTACTCGTCTCCGAACACCTCCACGAAGGACTCCCGCGTCCAGTGCGAGATCATCTGCCGGTTCGCGAACGCGTAGTTCGCCGCCGCGTTCATCGCGTTGAAGTACCGCTTGGCCTCGTCCGTGCCCATCGCCGCGCACGCCAGCTGCCGGTCCGGAATCCTCACCCCGAACCGCCGCTCCACGTCACGCATCGACCGCTCCATGATCCGCAGGTGGTCCGAGCAGACCTGATGACCGAAGCCTCGCGAGCCCGTGTGGACCATGATCGTGACCTGGCCCTCCTCCTTGATGCCCATCTTCTCGGCGGCCTCCTTGTTGTAGATCTCGTCCACGACCTGGATCTCCAGGAAGTGGTTGCCCGAACCCAACGTGCCCAGCTGCGGCCGACCGCGCTCGATCGCCCGCTTGCTCGCCACGTCGTCCCGCGGCCCGTACTCCTCCCAACCGATCTCCTCGTACGCGTGCGACATGTTGCCCCGCGACTCGATCCGCTCCAGGTCCTCCTCGTAGCCGTAGCCCTCCTCCACCGCCCACTCGGCGCCGTACAGCATCACCTGCCGCAGCTCCTGCGTGGTCAGCCGCACCTTCCGGTGCCGGGAGCCCAGACCGGCCGGCACGTTCCTGAAGATCGTCTCCAGCAGCTCCCTCAGCCTCGGTCGCACGTCCTCCTCCGTCAGGTCCGTCCTCATGACGCGCACGCCGCAGTTGATGTCGTAGCCCACGCCCCCGGGACTGACCACGCCCTCCTCCACGTCGAACGCCGCGACGCCGCCGATCGGGAAGCCGTAACCGTAGTGAGCGTCCGGCAGCGCGATCGAGTGCTTGTAGATACCCGGCAGGCAGGCCACGTTCGCCACCTGGTCGAACACGCCCTTCTCCATCTCATCGATCAGCCGCTCGGTCGCGTAGATGCGGCCGGGGACCCTCATGCACCCCTTGTAGTCCTCCGGCAGCTCCCAGACCACGTTGTCGCGAACGTGCTTCAGCATCGACTTCGGGGCCATTTCGTCACCCCCGAGCCAAGATCTCCACCTCTCCGGAGGTCGTAGCACGCGCGCCTTCTTTCAAATATTGAGCGGCCCGCTCCAGCGCCTCCTTCAGGTACTCGGGCTCCACGCCCGGCACCCCGTGGGCCACCAGCAGCACCCGCTCCGTGTCCTCCCGCACCGCCGTCCGGCGCGCGTCCCGGTACGGTGAGACCGACACCGGCCCCTCCTCGTCCGCCAGGACCACCACGTCCCCCGACAGCTCCACCTCCTCGCCCGCAATGTCCACCATCCGCTCTCCCTCACGCGCCGGTCGGATCTCCAGGTCCCCGACCAGCGCGTCCCGATCGAAGCAGCTGATCGGTACCCGGTACTCCGCGGACGCCAGGTTGTAGGAGTCCACCACCGCGTTGATGCGCGGGAACCGGCCCCGCAGCGCCCGCCGCAGCAGCGCCTCTCCCGCCGGCCGCGTCTTCGTGGGGTCGATCCCGATGGACCACAGGTAGTCCCGGTAGGCCCGCACCACCGGATCGTCCCTCAGCTCCTCCAGGTCGAACCGCTCCCGCAGCCGCTCCGTCACCCGCTCCACCAGCGCGCCCGCGTCCGCCGTCGGATCCACCCCATCCACCTCCACGTACGCGAAGGACAGGCCCCGCTCCAGTACCTCCTCCCGCGCCCTCACGCGCAACCCGACCCACCCCCGGACCGGTCCAGGACGATCATCACCCGGTCACCGTAGCGCTCAAACTCCGAGATGCGCCACTCGCGACCGAAGGCGGCGGCGACCTGCTCGCCGGACACCCACTCGTTGTTCCCGGTGATCAGGTGGATCAAGGCGGTCGCGACCCGGGCCACCGCGCTCCCCGGGTTCGGTAGCACGACGACGGCCCGGGCCCCGGGGACCGTTACCCGAGTGATCTCCCGCGACGCCCGACCCAGGTCCAGGTGCTGCAGCACCTCGGAGAGCACGACCCCGTCAAAGTACCCGTCCGGGAACGGGAGCTCGTGCGCGTCGGCCCGGACGAACCGGAGGTTTTCACCGTCCGCTCGGGTCTGGGAGACCCGGATCATGCGGGCGTTGACGTCCACCCCGACGACCTCCGAGCAGTGCCGGGCCAGCCGGCGCGCGAGGTATCCGGTGGCGCACCCGACGTCCAGGACCCGGCGGCGCCCTCTCAGCCGGTCCACCACCTCGCGGACCAGCCGCCCCGGGAGCGAGAGCGGGGACGCCTCGTACACCGCGGCCAGCACCGAATAGAACACTTTTTGTCGCAGGC
>JBDOKE010000138.1:0-4665 GCA_039833815.1 Methanobacteriota archaeon
CGGAGTCGGGCGCGAAGGCGTACTCGGAGGAGGGAGACCGGGAGGTCGCGAGGCTGATGGCCCGGGCCGTGCGTGAGCGGACGGGGGCCGACGTGGGCATCGGCACGACCGCGGGGATCGGTAGGGGGGCGATCTGCCTGGACGACGGCAGGGTGACCGTGGTGGCTCGGACCGACGTGCGCGCGAATCTGCTCCGACCGGACGAGAGAATCGTGAAGCGGCAGCGTCAGGGCGTTCGCCGGGCTCTGCTCCTCTTCCGGGCGTACGTGGAGGGAGAACTAGCCGGGCTGGTGAAAGAGGAGTGGGTGGTGGAGGCCCGGGGGGTTACTTCGGGTCCTCCATGAGCTCCCGCTTGGAGAGTACCGTGCCGTCCGGCGCGTGCGGGGTCCGGAGGACGGTGTCGTTGGACTTCTCGATCTCCCGCGCCTCGTCGGCGAGCTTGGCGGCCTGTCGCATCATCTCGTGTGCGGAGGCGACGATGGGCACGTACCGCTCCTTGTCCTGCTCCATGAAGCAGCCCTCGACGGTCACGTCCGCCACGTCCTCGGCGATCTCGAGCGCGGCCATCGCCTTGGCGCGCGCGTACGGGTTCTCGAACTCGTCCTTCAGCTCGTCCAGCAGCGTGTTCCGGTCGATGACCAGCCGCGGCAGGTCGTCCTCGGTGATCTCGCCCTCCTTGGCCTTCTCGATGAGCTCATCGAAGGCCCGCTGGACCAGCCTCAGGACGCCCGTGGCCGCGAGCGTTTTCACCAGGTCGGCGTTGTACACGGCCATCTCGATCGGGTCCAGGAACTCGCGACGGGCGCCGATCATGGCGTCCGGCTTGACGAGGATGTAGCCCAGGCCCTGCTCCTCCATCTCGTCCTTCACCTTCAGCCCCGGCGAGTCTCCGATGATCACGGCCGGGTAGTCCGACTCCGCGAGCATCTCCCGGGCCTTGGAGGGACCGGGAGCGCTCGGGTTGGGGCCGCCGTACACGATGAAGTCCGGCTCGAAGTCCTCCGCCAGATCCAGGGCGGTCTGAACGACGTCCTCCACGTACTCCGGGTCCATCTTGACGGAGCTGCTCAGGATGCGGAACTCGACGTCCTCACGGTCGGCGCGCTCGTCCAGGAGCATGTCCACCATCATGGTCGTTCCCAGGTTGCCGCACTTGATGAAGATGGCCTTAACCTCCGCCATGCCGCGCACCCCCGGGCCCGCCGGGCCGCCGCGGGATATCACGAGATCGTCCTCCCAGGTATCGAAACGATTATCTAAGGAGGGAGGGGCGTTGGCCGGGCTGGCCCGGCTGGAGCGCCGCAAGCGGCCCCGGGGCACCGTGCTCCTGTGCGGGGTGGGGCGGCTCGGGCTCCGAGTTTTCATTCAACTAATCGAAACCCACCGCGGAGGTCCGGAAACCATAGTGTGCGTGGATGGCCAGAAGGTCGAGCCGGACGACGTGATCCACCTCCGGCACGGAGCCCGGGTAGGTGAGAACAAGGCCGAGTTCTGCGCCCGACTGGGCCGCGCCCACCCGGACCGGAGCGTGATCGCCGTTCCGGAGTTCGTGCGGGAGGAGGGGGCGGAACCCCTGGTGGGTAGGTGGAAGCCGGACGTCGTGGTGATCACGATCGCGGGCGGCCGGACCACTCCCATCACGGCCAGGCTGGCGCGGGCGGGGCGCGAGGTGGGTGCGACCACCGTCAGCACCGGAGGCGTGTTCGGCTACGGGAGCGAGGACGTTCGGGTGCTAAGGCTGAGGGAGGCCTCGGGGCCCGTGGCCCGGGAGCTTCGCGAGCTGGGCGCCCCGGACGATCACCTACTGGTCACCACCGGTCGCTACATCCGGGACCCGGATCCTCTGGCGCCGGCCGTGCTGGATCGCGTGGCCCATCGGCTGGCGGAGGTAACGCTGCGATCGCTGCCGGGCCCGGAGAAGCGCCGCCAGCGCGAGCAGGATCGTCGGGATTCCGGCCGTCGGTGACGGCTGCCGCTCCCGCCGACCGGCCACGATCTTGACCGTGGCGGACGCGTCCACCGCCCGGAACCGAACCTGGTACTCTCCGTCCTGGGTCACGGGCACGGTCACCCTTACCATCCCATGCTCATCCGTCGTCAGCTGCAGGCTCCGTCCCCCGGTGGGCCCCTCGATCGTTACCTTCACCGGGAACCCGGAGATCGGCTCGTTCACCCAGTTCGTTAGCGTGGCCGTGAGCGTCACCTGACGGTCCTTCCCGGGTTTCGGCACGATCACGGTGGAACCGGGGGACACCGTCAGTATCCAGTCCGCGGGCAGCCGTTTCGCGGCCCACAAGAGCGCGTACACGAACACCTTGATCATGTCGGGGTCTCGGTCCCGCCGACCCATGATCTCCGGGTGCACGCTCATGATGGCGAACCGGCCCTTCTCGACGCCGTTGACGATCCAGCGACCGACGACGTAGGCCCAGCCCCTGACCTTCTCGAGGTACCTGATCACCCCGCGGACGTCGCAGTAGGCCCGGACGGTGTGCCAGCGCCTGTCGATGTAGTACTTGATCGTGTACCAGCCCCGCTGGAAGGCCATCCCGGGTCCGTTCGCGTAGTACATCCGCGTCTCGTAGGCGCTGCCCGGCTCGTTGGCGAGCGGGTTGGCCGGGTGCGGGAGTAGCAGCACGCGCGGCTCGGCGTGTCCCTTGAGCCCGTCGATCGCCTTAACGCACGGGAAGGCCCGGATGTACGTGGTCGCGCCCGCGCAGATGCCCACGTACCCGATCCCCAGGCGCAGCTGCGCCCACCGCAGCAGGTCGACCCAGTCGGAGCCCCAGTGATCCTCGGGCCGCCACCCTCCCGGCACGTAGACAACGTCCACGTGGATCCCCGTCTTCGGATCCACGCCGGTGTACAGGACGTGCCGCCAGCGGTGCACGTCCTTGATCGGGATCAGGACCACACGCTCCCGGATCGGGAGCTCCTGCAGGTGCTCGTTCCACCAGCGCACGTCCCAGGAGGAGGTCGTCCAGCAGTTGGTCTCCGGGTTGGGATCGGTGTCGAGTCCCGGCCCCGTCCAGGCGGCCACGTAGACCGTGGCGTGAGCGGGCGCCAGCGCGAGGAGGGCCGAGAGGATCGCGACTCCGCGCACGTTCGCCCTCCGCGCGCCCGGAACTCAGAAGAAGATAACGTTGTCGGACTCCCGCACCCAGCTCACCAGATCGTGCATGGTGGCGAGCTCGACGCCGTCGATCAGGTCGTCCTCGGTGATCCCGCGGGCCTTGGAGCACGGTCCGCAGGCCTTGACCTCCGCCCCCTGCTCGATGCACTGCCGCAGCAGCTCCAGGTGATCGGGCATCTCGTCCGGATCCTGCCCCTCCTTGGCCACGTACACGCCGTCCTCGATCAGGAAGATCCGAACGTCCTCGCCCTCAAGGAGGGCCGTCAGCGCGAACCGCAGGGCGGAGTAGGCGCGCTCCCGCCCGTACGGGGCCTCGGAGATGATCACGGTGATCACGTTCACCCCACCCCGGCGGCGCCGGCCGCCACGCGCTCGGTTATGGGTTGCCGGGGTCGGTGTTGATTTCCATCGGGTGCCGGGCGCTCGGACTATCCAGAAAATTTTAAATATAAGTGCATGACGGTCGACGAGGGATGCGGATTATGGTCGAGATCGAGGAGATCACCGAGTCCTCGACCCAGGAGGAGGCGGTTGGGGCGCACTCTCACATCTCCGGGCTGGGTCTGGACGAGAACCTGCGGGCCAAGCCCGTCGGCGATGGTCTGGTCGGTCAGGAGGAGGCCAGGGAGGCGGCCGGTATCATCGTGGAGATGGTGCGGGAGGGACGCCGGTCCGGGCACGGGCTGCTGCTGGTGGGCCCGCCGGGGACCGGTAAGACCGCGATCGCGTACGGGATGGCGCGGGAGCTGGGTGCGGACGTCCCCTTCGTCTCGATCTCCGGCTCGGAGATCTACGGGACGAACCTGAGTAAGGCGGAGTTCCTGCAGCAGGCGATCCGACGGGCGATCGGGGTCGAGATCACGGAGACGCGGGAGGTGATCGAGGGCAAGGTGGAGAGCCTGGAGATCGAGCGGACGAAGCACCCGCTCTCACCGTACATGGAGGTGCCCAGCGGGGCGATCCTGGAGATCAGCACGCGGGACGATCGACGGAAGTTCAAGGTGCCTGAGGAGATCGCGGTGCAGCTGGTGCAGGCGGGCGTGCGGGAGGGTGACGTGATCCAGATCGATCTGGAAAGCGGCCGGGTGGCGAAGCTGGGCCGGGCGAAGGAGGCGCTGGAGAAGGAGGAGGAAGAGATCCTGGGCGTGCGCGCGGTGGAGGTGCCGGAGGGTCCGGTGCAGAAGAAGAAGGAGATCAAGCGGGTGGTCACGCTGCACGACCTGGACATGGCGAACGTGCGGGCGGGCCGACTGCTGGGGTTCCGGGAGGAGGAGATCACGGACGAGATCCGGGAGAAGGTGGACGAGCAGGTGCGGAAGATGGTGGACGAGGGCGAGGCTCGGCTGGTTCCGGGCGTTCTGTTCATCGACGAGGCGCACATGCTGGACATCGAGGCCTTCGCGTTCCTGAACCGGTCCCTGGAGGAGGAAATCGCGCCCATCCTGGTGATGGCCACCAACCGGGCGATGGCGAAGGTGCGAGGCACGGATGAGAAGGCCCCGCACGGGATCCCCGGCGACCTGCTGGACCGG
>JBDOKE010000139.1:0-22257 GCA_039833815.1 Methanobacteriota archaeon
AGGTTAACTACGGCAGGGGACACGTGGAGCGCCCCGTGGTAACCTTCGGTGAGACGACCTGGCGGCACGCGACCGACCGGGCCGTCCGACTGTTCCGGTCGGTGGGCGTGGACGTGTCCGGCGCCCGCCGCGAGGTGGTGACGGCGGAAGAGACCAATCGGATCGCCGCCGAGGTCACGGGGCGTCGGTACACCCCGGAGGAGATCTACAGCTGCGCGGCCGTGACCCCGTACGATCGGCCCCCCGGGTCGTACCGGGAGGTTCAAGGGTACCGGATCTACGTCGGGCCCGAGATCACGGTGTGCCGGCCCGAGACCTACGCGGAGGCGCTGGCCTCGATCGGGGCGCCCCCGTGCTCGGTTACCGTGAGGAGCCCCGTGCGGGCCACGGGCGAGGCCGCGCTGGCCGGCGTGTATAAGGCGCTCCGCCGGGCGGGAGTGCGGGTCTCCGACCGGGACGCCCGGTTCTCCCAGGCCGTGCTGGAGGCCGTAAAGTCCGCCGGAGACGACGCTCGCAGGAGGGCGGCCGCCGCGACCGTGGTGGCCGTGTGCGTGTTCTGGGGCGAGGACGACCCGGACCGGGCGGCCGAGGTGCAGCGCCGGGTGGAGCGGACCTACGGGGTGAGGTTACCCCCGGACACCGCGGTCAACGCGGCCCGGGCCGCCCGGCTGGCCCGAGAGGGGGCCGGTTACTCCCGTTGGTGGCTGCTCAAGCGGATCCTGGAGTACTGGCTCTGAGGGGGGAGGTGGCGTGCCCAGGTACGAGCCCCTGATCCCGGAGCTCCGGCTAAACCCGGAGCGCGAGGTGGAGCGGGTGACGGAATTCATTCGACGGGTGTTCGAGGAGGCGGGTCGGGACACCGCCGTGATCGGGCTGAGCGGCGGGGTGGACTCCGCGACCGCCCTAGGGCTGACCGTGGAGGCGCTGGGCGAGGACCGCGTAGTCGCGCTGATCCTTCCCGAGCGCGACACGCCGGAGTCGGACGTGAAGGACGCGGTCCGAACGGCGGAGCGGTTCGGCGTGGAGTACCACGTGCACGACGTTACCCGGGTACTGGAGGCGTTCGGGGCGGGCTCCTACGTACCGTGCCGGCCGTTCAGCCGTGACGCCGACGCCAACCTCAAGGCCCGGGTGAGGATGTGCGTGCTCTACTACTTCGCCAACGAGCTGGGCGGGCTGGTCGTCGGGACGGGGAACCGGACGGAGTGGCTCACCGGCTACTTCACGCTGCACGGGGACGGGGCCTGCGACCTGGCCCCACTCCGGCACCTCTACAAGACGCAGGTGTACCTGATGGCGGATCACCTGGGGGTGCCGAGGCGGATCGTGGAGGAAAAGGAGCCGTCCGCCCGGCTGTGGCCCGGGCAGACGGACGTGGAGGAGCTGGGAATCGATTACCCCAGGCTCGACGCGATCCTGTACGCGCTCGTGGACGAGGGGCTGTCACCGGAGGAGGCGGTGTCGTGGCTCAGGGAGCGAGGGGTGGAGGTGAGTGGGCGGGAGGTGGAGGAGACGCGCCGGAGGCTGCTCTCCTCGTCTTTCAAGCGCCGCATTCCACCGAGCCCGGACGTTCCAGAACCGGAGGATCCCTTCCTCCCGTAGGGGAACCTAAGCCCGTGGGCGCAGTCACGGTGACGCTGGAGTTCGGGTGCCGGTACGGGGTCAGCCTGTGGATAGCGCAGCAGTACGCGTGCATGGTCGTGACCCTGGTGCTCATTATCCTCCTAATCAAGCACGCTCGCACGTCGCTGAGGGTCGGGGACACCGACTGCTTCCTCGTGTGCACGGGAACGATACTGCTGCTCACCGCCACCGGGCTGCTCGGTCCCCTGAACACGCTGATGCACCTGTACCGGATCCTACCCACTCAGCGGCTGGGACTGCTCAGGTGGTCATTCGTGGGTCTTCTCGTCGCGGGCTTCACCATGTTCGCGCTCGGCCTGGCGAACATCCTTTCCCGACGTCCACCGAGGCCCTTCAGGGGAGAGTCCGGTTGATTGGGTCCCTGTTGGCCTCGCACTGCTGCCCCTTAGCCATCACGTGGGACGTCGTCGCGGAGCTCTTGGAGCTCCTTCCACCCACCATTCGGCTGGCGTGCTGGGGCACTGAGGTGCACGAGCTCTGCACGGAGTTGGGTCGGACGGTCGAGCCTTCGAGGCTTGACGGAAGGACCATCGTGGTGGCGGAGGAGAGGGCGGTCGACGACGCGCGGCGGGCCTTCTCACGCGCTCGCTCCGTGGTGATCGTCACCGACGACCCGAAGGAGGCGTCAATCAGGTGCGGGCTGGTGGGCGTGGAGGCCTCCCGCGTCCACGTGCCCGTTGAGCGCAGGGGCCGGGTGACGAGCGTGCGGTTCTCCTACCATGGCTTCACGTACCTTCTGGGCATCCGGAGGGTGGGACGGTTCCCGATCCCCCCGGACTACGACGCCCTGTACAACACCCTGACGCGGGAGCTTCCCAGGGCCCGCACGATCTCCGAGCTGTGCAGGAGGGTGGGCTTTCACGAGGTGCCGGTGCGCCTCGCGCTCATCCATGGGTGGCTGAAGTGGAGGAACCGGCGCGTGCCCAAGTTAAAGGACTGGGTGCCCCAGGGCGCCCTGATGAGGGAGGGACGCTCCGCCCGAGACCTACTGGACGGTAAGGCCACGCTGCTCGTGACCGTCCCGATTCGATACCTCCTCCCGATCCCAAACCGTGCGTAGGGGGCGTGTCGGCGTTGATACTGCGCTCCAAGCACCTTCCCACGCTCCTGATCGAGGGCAAGGTGCCCGAGGACGCGCGGGACGCGGTGGACGAGCGGGGAGAGCTCGACCTCCCCCGGCTGGTGGACGAGTGCGTCGAGCGGCTCGATCCTCACCCCAGGCTTCGGAACCGCGTGCGGGAGGCGGCGCTTGAAGCATCGAAACGTATAGGATTCCCGATGGGGGAGTCCGCCGAGTTCGACCTGCATCCGTGGCTGGCCCCGAGGGTGTTCTGGGACGGGCTGGAGGTCCTGTACGAGGGCAGGTTGGAGGAGGCCGGTTGGGACGCGGAGGTGCTCTTCATCTCGGTTCACCATCACAAGCGCGGGGTCTCGGACTACGTTTACCGGACTCTGGAGCGGTTCGAGCCGGAGGCGGTCTGCCTGGAAACGAGCCCGGCGGGCCTGGAGGCGGCCCTGCACTACACCCTCTCCCCACTCCCTCACGCGGGAATCGAGGTGCTGGTCCGCGTCCCGGTGAAGATGCTGCTGGGCGTGTACCGGGACCTCTACGGGGCCCTGGTGTACTGCCTGAGGTCCGGGGCCGTGCCCGTCCCCGTGGACGTGCCGGCGTCGCTGCGGGCGGAACGGTGGCAGCGGGACCCGGCCTCGCTGGAGGATCCCGGCGTCCACCACTTCGAACGCGAGGTGGAGCGGACGATGGGTCCCACCGGGGAGCTCTTCTTCCTCGAGTACGAGCGCGTTGAGCCCGAGCTCCGGTGCCTGGGGGAGCAGGTGCGAGCGAACGTGCCGCTGCTGGCCTCGGAGGAGTTCGTGAGGTTCCACCTCTCGTACCGGGAGGAGTACATGCTGAGCCGCATCTCTCAGCTCGCCCGGGAGTTCGACCGGCTGGCCGTGGTGGTGGGTGCCGTGCACACCTCGGAAATGGAGAGGAAATGGAGCGCGAGGAGCTTTAGGTACCGTAAGCCGGAGCCCGAGGAGTACAAGGCCGTCGAGTGGACGCTGTCCCCAGGGTACAAGAGACACAAACTGGTAGCAGAGGGTGGATCCAGGTGATTCGGGTCATCGTGATCGGCGCGACGGGTAGGATGGGCCGGCGAATCTGCCGGATGGTGCTGAAGGACGACGAGCTGGAGCTGGTGGGGGCGGTGGCCTCACCCTCCTCCCCTCACCTGGGGCGGGACATCGGACTGATCATCGGACGCGATAGCGTCGGGGTGGAGGTGTCCCCGCCCTCCGCCATTCCAAACCTGGCGGAGAATGCGGACGTGGCCATCGACTTCACGACCCGGGAGGCGGCGCTGGAGAACGTTCCGCGGGCCGCGAAGGCCGGGTTGGATCTGGTCGTGGGCACGACGGGGTTCAACCGGGAGGAGCTGGAGCGGCTTAAGCGGACCATTCGGGAGGCCGGCGTCTCGGCCGTGATCTCGCCGAACATGTCGCTGGGCGTGAACCTGCTGTTCGAGCTTACCCGACAGGTGGCCCGGGTGCTCGGGGAGAACGGGTTCGACTTCGAGATTGTCGAGGTGCACCACCGGCACAAGGTGGACGCGCCGAGTGGGACCGCGCTGAAGCTGGCCGACATCCTGGAGGAGGAGCTGGGTGAGGTAAGGAGGGTGTTCGGCCGAGAGGGGGAGGTCGGTCCCCGGAGCGACGAGGAGGTGGGGATCCTAGCGGTCCGAGGTGGGGAAGTCGTCGGGGATCACACGATCATGGCGCTCGGTGAGTACGAGCGGCTCGAGCTCACGCACCGGGCCCTGTCCCGGGACGCGTTCGCCAAGGGCGCACTGGTGGCCGCGAAGTTCGTGGTTGAGGCGCCCCCCGGCGTGTACAGCATGCGCGACGTTCTGTTTCGAGACCTTAAATCCCCCTGATCTCCAGGACCACGCCCGGTCGCACCTCGACGGCGCGCCCCTCACCGCCCTTCACACGCAGCTCCCACTCCACGTCCACGCACTCCTCGTCCAGCTCCACCTCCTTCCCGTCTACCTCGATCACCGCCTTGCCCTTCTCCCGGATCTCCTTGGCGACCTCCTCGCCGTGCTCCTCGATGTACTTCATGATCTTACCCGTCAGCTCCCGGTAGCGCGGGCCGATCACGTCCATCCGTGGCTCCACCTCGACCGGCACCTTCTCCAGCTCCGGCTCGCCCATCTTCACCTGGATCTCCTCAGCCCGCGTGGCGCTGTACAGGTCCGGCAACGAGTCCTCCAGCGCGTTCGCCAGCCTCTCGTCCTCGACGTAGACCGTGAGGCCCTCGAACTCGGCGCCCATCCGCAGTCCCGCGTCCGTCTTCGCCTTCCGTACCTCCGACACGATGGCCCGGAGCACCTCCCCGTGTTTCTCCGCCTCTTCGTCGATCCAGGACTCGTCCGCCTTCGGCCACTCCTGCCGGTGGACGCTCTCATCGAACAGCCGGTGGTACAGCTCCTCCGTCACGAACGGCATGAACGGTGCCAGCAGCCGCAGCAGCCCGTCCACGATCACCGTGAGCACGGCCTGGGCGGCCCGCTTCGAGCCCTCGCCCAGCTCCTCCGGCCGGTACAGCCGCAGCTTGGCCATCTCCAGGTAGTCGTCCGCCAGCTCCTCCCACGCGAACTCCTCGATGGCCTTGATCGCGTCGTTGAACCGGTAGCTCTCCTCCAGGCACTCGGTCACCTTCCGCACGAGCCGATGGTACCGGGACAGGATCCACCGGTCCGCGGTCGTCAGCTCGCCCTCAACGTCCTCCGGGGAGAGCGACGGGTCGACGTAGTCCCTGACCAGCCGGCAGATGTTCCACACCTTCTTCGCGAACCGGTAGCCGCGGCGGATCGTCTTGGTCATGTACTGCACGTCCGAGCCCGGGGCGCCCGAGGACACGGCCCAGTACCGCAGGGCGTCCGCGCCGTACTCCTCGATCACCTCGGTGGGTTCCACCACGTTACCCCGCGACTTGCTCATCTTGTGCCCGTCCTCACCGAACACCATCCCGTTGATCAGGATCTCCCGGAACGGCTCGCTGCCCGCGTGAATCAGCGCGCGCACGGTCGTGTAGTACAGCCACGTCCGGATGATGTCGTGACCCTGCGGGCGCAGGTCCACGGGCAGTTCGGGGTCCTCGTCGGGCCAGCCCCGCACCACCAGCGGGGTGATGGAGCTGTCCATCCACGTGTCCATCACGTCCGTCTCCGGCTCGAACTCCGTGCACCCGCACTCCGGGCACTCGTCCACGGGCGGGTCGTCCCGGGTCGGGTCCACCGGCAGCTGTTCCTTGTCCGCCGGGATCACCTTACCGCACTCCTTGCAGTACCACACCGGGATGGGGGTCGCGAAGACCCGCTGGCGGGAGATGCACCAGTCCCAGTCCATCGAGTCCGCCCAGTCTTCGAGCCGCTTGCGCATGTGCTCCGGGATCCACACCATCCTCCTCGCGGCCCGCTTCACCTCCTCCGCCAGGTCCCGCACGCGCACGAACCACTGCTCCTTGACCAGGATCTCGATCGGGGTCTTGCACCGCCAGCACACGCCCACGTTCTGCGTGATCTTCTCCCGGTCCTTCAGGTACCCCTCCTCCTTCAGCGCCTCCACGACGGCGGCGCGCGCCCGCTCCACCTCCATCCCGGCGAACTCGCCCGCCACCTCCGTCATTCGACCGCGCTCGTCGATGGCCCTCACGACCGGCAGGTCGTGCCGCTTGACCCACGTCACGTCCTGCTTGTCACCGAACGTACAGATCATCACGATCCCCGTACCGAACTCCGGATCCACCTCCTCGTCGGCGATGACCGGGACCTCCCAGGGCACGTCCCGCTCGCCGAAGCGCTCGTGCAGCGGCACGACCAGCCGCTTGCCGATGAGGTCCTGATACCGCTCGTCGTCCGGGTGCACGGCCACGGCCACGCAGGCGGGGAGCAGCTCCGGCCGCGTCGTCGCGATCGTGACGGACCCGTCCCCGTCCGCGACCGGGAACTCGATGTAGTTGAGGTAGGTCTCGCGCGTGACGTACTCGACCTCGGCGAACGCGATGGCCGTCTCGCACCGCGGGCACCAGTTGACCGGGTGCTCCTCCCGGTACGCGTAGCCCTTCTCCAGCAGCTCGAGGAAGCCGTACTGGCTCCGCCGGATGTAGTCCGGGTCCATGGTCACGTAGGAGCCGAGCTCGCGCAGCTCCTCGTTCTCGAAGTCGATGCAGTCCGTCCACCAGTCGATCGAGCACCCGAGCTGAATCAGCTGCTCCCGCATCTTCCTGATGTTCTCGAGCGTGAGCTCCTCGCACAGCCGCCGGAACTCCTCCCGCTGCACGTCCCGCTTCGTGATCCCGTGCATCTCCTCCACCTTGACCTCGGTCGGGAGCCCGTGGCAGTCCCACCCCTGCGGGAAGAACACGTCGTACCCGCGCATCCGCTTGTACCGGGCCACCACGTCCATGTAGGTCCAGTTGAGCACGTGCCCCATGTGCAGCTCGCCCGTGGGGTAGGGAGGCGGCGTGTCGATGACGTACGGCGGTCGCTCCTTCCCGCCACGGAACCGGTACTCCCGGTTTTCCAGCCACCGCTCCCGCCACTTCGGCTCGATCCGGGACGGGTCGTAGTCCTCCAACCCGCTCCCCCCGCCGCCACCGTCACCCTCAGCTTAAATATCCCCAGGCCCGCGCACGTCCCCGGACGGGGTGAGCGGCTTGAACGGGCGGGTGGTCCACCGACCCTCCTCCCGGGTATTCATGGTTTTACTGGCCCTCTGGCTGCTCCTCTCGTTCCTGATGACGTTCATGTACTTCATCAGCATTCCCGGGTTCTTCCGGGCCCTGGGCCTCGAGCCCCGAACGGCCCTCCTGCTCTCGCTGCTCTCCATCCTTGGGAGTACCGTCAACATCCCGATTCGACGCATCCGGCGGCCGATCACGGTTCAACGCGAGGCTTACTCCTTCTGGGGCATCGCCTACCCGGTCCCGCTGAAGTCGGCCGAGGAGATCACCATCGCGATCAACCTCGGCGGCTGCGTGGTCCCGCTGGCCGTCTCCTGCTACCTGATCGCCACCAGACCGCACCTGTGGCTCTGGTACCTCCTCGATACCGCCGCAACGACCGCCGTCTCCTACGCCACCGCCCGCGTGATCCCGGGCGTGGGGATCGCCGTCCCCTTCTTCGTCCCCGCCACCGTCGCCGGCGTCATCGCCCTGGCGCTGGACCTCCGGCAGGCGGCCAGCGTCGCCTACGTGGCCGGCACCCTGGGCACCCTCCTCGGGGCCGACCTGCTCCACCTCCGACGCGCCATCCACCTGGGAAACGCCCCGGTGCTGAGCATCGGGGGCGCCGGCACGTTCGACGCCATCTTCGTCACTGGGCTCACCGCCGTCTGGATCGCCTACGCCCTCGCCCCCACCGGGGGATAGCGCCCGTGCGCGTCCGGCGGCACGTGCTGAAGCTCGAACCCTACACCCCGGGCAAGTCCAAAGAGGAGCTGGCGCGCGAGTACGGGGTCGAGCCGGACGAGATCGTCAAGCTCGGATCGAACGAGAACCCACTGGGACCCTCGCCCCGGGCCGTCGAGGCGGCCGAACGGGAGCTCCGCCGCCTGCACGAGTACCCGGAGCCCCTCGCCCCGCCCGAGCTCTTCGACGCCATCCGGGAGTACCTGGCGGACCCCCCGTACCCGGCCGGGGAACCCGTCGACGTCACCGAAGACCGTCTGATCGTGGGCGGGGACGGCGCGGACGAGATCATCGATCTTCTCGTCCGGATCACGGTCGATCCGGGCGACGCCGTCCTGACCCTCGCTCCAACTTTCTCCCAGTACGGCGTCTCCACCCGGACGGCGGGCGGGAGGGTCCGACACGTTCCCCTCGAGCCCGAGCGGGGGTTCCAACCCGACGAGGACCGGCTGTTTGAGGCCCTGGAGGACGTGAGGATCGCGTTCCTGTGCACGCCCAACAATCCGACCGGGAACGCCCTCCCGGAGCGGCTCGTGCGCGACGCGATCGAGGAATGCCCCGGCGTCGTGCTGATCGACCACGCGTACGTGGAGTTCGCCGACCACGACTACACGCCGCTGGCCCTCGAGTACGACAACGTCCTCGTCCTGCGCACGTGCTCGAAGGCGCTGGGGCTCGCCGGGGCCCGGGTCGGGTACGCCGTCGCCAACCCGGAGCTCATCGAGCACCTTCGACGCGTCAAACCGGTGTTCAGCCTCACCCGACCCAGCGCCGCGGCGGCGACCGCGGCGCTCCGAGACCGCGAGCACGTGCGACGGACCGTGGACCTGGTGCGGAGGGAGCGGAAGCGGCTGCGACGGCGCGTCAACGGGCTTCCGGGACTGAGGGCGTACCCGTCCGAGGCCAACTACCTGTTCGTGGACGTGAAGCCCGCGGGCGTGGACGCTCCCACGTTCACGGAGGAGCTGCTTCGACGGGGCGTGATCATCCGCGACTGCAGCACCTTCGAGGGGCTCGACGAGCCACGGTACGTCCGGGTCTCGGTGGGGCTGCCCGAGGAGAACGACCGGTTCGTGGAGGCCGCCCGCGAGGCGCTGGAGTCACTCCAGTCGGGCTAGGAACTCGTCCAGCGGGACGAACCGCCGGCGCGGCCTGGGCACCCCGGGCTCCGGCGCGTACCGCAGCCATCGCGGATCCACCTCCTCTCCCAGCTCCCGGAGCGCCCTCCTGAGGCTGTCCAACCAGCACGCCGGGACCGTCACTCGGAACCCCAGCTCCCGGAACCCCTCCACCCAGTCCAGCAGCGCCCCGACCCGATCGAACCGATCCGGGTCGAGCCCCACCCGACCGAGCCGATCCACGGCGTCCCCGAACGGAATCAGCGGCTGTACGAACACCTCCTCCGGGTCGCAGTCCATCCCCGCCAGCTCCTCCGGGAGGTCGTCGTTGATCCCCGGCAGGAACAGGGAGCGCACGATCAGCCCCTCCTCGACCCCGCTCAGGAAGGCGCGGGCGCGCTCCGCCTCTCCCCCGTGCAGGCGCTCGTACGTGTCCGGGTCCAGCGTGTCCACGCTGACCATGATCAGGTCGCACAGGTCCGAGAGCTCCGCGGCCAGATCGGGCCGGTGCCCGCGCGTCTGCAGGTCGATGCGGTCGAACGTCCCGGCCTCTCGGACCCTCCGCAGGATCGCCACCAGGCGCGCCCCCAGCACCGTGGGCTCGCCGTACTGGGACACGGTCAGGCAGCCGCTCATCTCCCCGTACAGGCCGGGTCGGATCCTGACCCCCTTCCGCAGCGCGTAGCGGCAGTAGCAGTGCGGGCACCGGTGCGGGCACTCGGTGGTCAGCTCCAGGGTGGGGTGGTGCTCGCCCTCGGCGCGAGCGCCCGGGCAGCCGGCGCAGTGTTGAGAAGGCTTTAACCTGAGCATGCCCACTCCCGCCCGGGGCTGCGGTTGGAGGTCGTCGGAGTGGGTCCCAACCCGCGCCGATTCTTGACCCTCGAGGCGCTGAAGCGGATCGAGCGGGCGGACCTGCTCGTGGGCAGTGAGTCGATGTTCCGGGAGCTGGAGGGGCTGAGGGTGGAGGTGGAGCTGGACCTGTCCGAGAAGGAGCTGGTCACGTGGGACGGCTCCGTCCGGGACGTGCTGGAGGAGGTGGCCCCGCGGGATCCGGTCGTCCTGGCCCGGGGCGACCCGATGTACATGGGCGTGGGCCGGCTGGCGACCGTCCTGTTCGAGGACGTGGAGGTGGTGCCCGGAGTCTCCTCGCTTCAGGCCCTGATGGCCCGATTCGGCCGGGGATTTCACGAGGTGGAGCGGCACGTGAACCTGCACAGTCGCCAAGAGGTTAAGAAGGTGATCGACCTCGTTCGCGAGGGATACACCACGGCCGTCCTATTCGGGAAGGTGCGCCCCTCGGAGCTCGTGGACGAGCTGAAGCGCTCGGGCGTGCGGGTGGACGTGCTGGCAGGGGAGCGCCTCTGGTACGGGGACGAGCGGTTGGTGCGCGACCTGGACGGGCTCCGGGAGCTATCCCCCTTCACCGTGGCGGTGCTGGAGCGTAAGAGTTAGTATTCGGAACGGGTCACGGAACGGGTCCGGTGGGGGTTCGCTCGATTGCCCGAGGTGGTACTAACGATGGACCGCACGCTGGCCAGCAACTATCACGGTGGAATGTTCATGGGCTTCAGCGCCTGTGTGCCCAAGGGCCTGATCCCGGACTGGGTGTACTTCAAGGTCTTCTGTCCCAGCGTTGACTACGATGAGGAGACGGGTGAGGTGGAGGAGGCCCCGCTCGGCGTGCGGCGGATCGAGGCGCAGCTGCGCCGGGAGGGGTACGACGTGCTCGTGGCGCACCCGGACGCGATCGAACGGGCGGTGGATGAGGACACGATCGCGGTGGGCGTCTCGGAGATCGACCCGCAGGGGATGGGTCCGGCCACGACCACGTTCACGTCCTTCTCCGGAAAGCCCGCCTACATGAAAATCTGCTTCGAGGAGCTGATGAGGCGCATCCGGAGGCTCAAGCGGGAGTACGGGTTCGGCGTGTTCATGGGCGGTCCCGGGGCCTGGCAGGTGGAGGACCGGTTCCCGGAGTTCGGCATCGACTTCCTGGTCAAGGGTGAGGGAGAGTACGTCGTGGGGGACGTCGTGCGCCGGATCGAGGATGGTGATCGCGGGCCGGAGATCGTGAAGGGACGCCCCGTCGATCCGGAGGACGTTCCCACCCTCGTCAACCCCACCACCAACGGGATCGTGGAAATCGCGCGCGGCTGCGGTCGAGGCTGCAAGTTCTGCAGCCCGGACATGCGGAAGCTCCGAAGCTTCCCACTGGGTAAGATCCTCGAGGACGTGGAGACGATCGTTCGGAGCGGGAAGAACAAGATCCTGCTCCACGCTGAGGACGTACTGCGGTACAAGGCGGACGGCGTGTACCCCAACGTGGAGGCCGTGCTCGAGCTGTTCTCGGCCGTGACCGAGCACCCCGGGGTGGAGAAGGTCGGCGTGAGCCACGTGGCCCTCTCCACGGTCTGCCTGTTCGACGAGCGTCTGGGCGAGGTTTCGGATATCCTGGGCGTGGGCACGGAGGTCCCGTGGATGGGCGCGCAGGTGGGGGTCGAGACGGGCAGCCCGCGCCTGATGGCCGAGCACATGCCCGGCAAGGTGGCCCCGTTCAAGGTGGAGGAGTGGCCGGACGTGGTGGAGCAGGCGTTCGGTATCATGAACGACCACGGCTGGGTCCCGTGCGGCACGCTGATCTTGGGGCTTCCGGGCGAGACGGAGGACGACGTGGTGCGGACCGCCGAGCTGCTCGATCGACTGCGCGATTACAAGAGCTTCATCGTCCCGCTGTTCTTCGTCCCGATCGGGGACTCCCGGCTGCGCGAGCACGACTTCTTCACGCCGGAGCGGCTGACGGACGCCCACTGGGAGGTGATCATCAAGTGCGTGGACCATGATCTCCGGTGGCTGCCGACCTTGTACAGCGAGTACGCTCGATCCGTGGGGCACAGCCCGCTGATCAAGCTGGCGATTAAGGTCCTGTCGTGGTACGGGCGCCGGAAGCTGACCAAGTCGCTCCTCAAGCACTGCGGGGACGAGGAGCTGGTGCGCTCGATCCTGGGGTCCGGGTGAGCTTGGAGGCGCGCGTGAAGGTGTTTCTGTGCACCGACGGGCGCCCCGTGATGGGCCCGGGCCGCTACGCCCTCCTGCGCGCCATCGAGCGGGAGGGGGCCGTGAAGAGGGCGGCGGAGCGGCTGGGGTGGTCGTACGAGTACGCCAGAAGGAGCCTCCGGTCCCTGGAGCGGGCCTTCGGTCGGAAGATCGTCGAGACCCGGCGGGGCGGTGCCGAGGGAGGGGGTGCGCGGTTGACGAGGTTCGGCCGCCGGCTCCTCCGCGAGTACGAGCGAGCGGTGGAGGAGGTGAGGAAACGGGGGCTCAAACCGATTCTCTGAGCAGGTCCTTCAGCCCCTTCTCCCTCACCAGCCGGTACTCGCCTTCCCGCACCACGGGCCGGTACCTGGCCATCTCGATCCGGCGCTCGGTCACGATCTCCTGTAGCCACACCGTAACGGCCTCGTCCGAGAACTCGATGATGTTGAAGCTGTTGCGGCTGTACCCGCGCAGCTTCGTGGAGGAGAACGTGCCGGCGTTCGTCACCACCGTGTCCTCTACCTTGGCCACGAACGGGACGTGCCGGTGCCCGCAGAGCACGACGTCGACCCCGAATCTCAGGCACAGGTTCAGCACCTCTCCTGCGTCCACGAGCACGTTCCGCTCCCGGCCCGAGCCGGGAACAGGGATCAGGTGGTGGTGCATGGCCAGGCAGATGCAGGCGCTCTTAGGTATCCGGTCGAGCACGCCCTCCAGCCACTCCTGCCGCTCCCGGCCCAGCTGCCCGTAGTTCACGTCCGGCTCCGAGGAGTCCGCCCCGATGATGTACAGCCTCGGGGCCACCTTCTCAACCCGATACCGGTCCCCGAAGGTGTCCTCGAAGACCATCCAGCCGAGGTTCCGGGCGTCGTGGTTCCCGGGCACCGGGACGACGCGGCTCGCCACCCGCTCCAGCTTGTCCAGCAGCGACTGGGCCTCCTCGTACTCTCGAGCCAGCCCGTTGTCCGTGATGTCCCCGGTGACGACGATCACGTCCGGGTTCACGTCCTCCAGGAGCTCGACCCCGTCCCTAAACGTCCTGGGATCCCAGCTCCTCCTCAGCGGGGACACGTGCAGGTCGGAGATGTGAGCGATCAGGAACTCCCGACCGGTCATCTACTCACTCTCCCGCCTCGACTTGAGCAGCTTCACCGCCTTCACCGGGTCGCCGTCCACCTCCTCGAGCGCCTTCCGCGCCTCCTCCTCGGTGACGTTCGCCGCCTCGGCGACGGCCTTGACGGTGTCCTCGTCCACCGACCGGGCCTCCTCCAGGATCTCGTCCAGGTCCCTCCTTCCCAGCAGGTACTCGGCGAGCTGCTTCTTCCACCACATGTACTCGTTCGGGGTCAGCCCGGCCCTGCTCATCGCCGCGTCCCGGAGTGGGCACGGCTTGGTCACCTTGCAGCACCAGACCAGACTACCGAAGCAGGTCTCCTCCCCGGCCTTCAGCGGGGTCTTCTCCGCGAACCTCTTCTTACGCTTCACGTACTCCTCCGGGTCCAGCCCCGCCTCCTGCAGCGCCTGGAAGATCGGACAGGGTTTGACGGGAGGGCAGCAGAAGGCGAGCGCCTCCGGTGGACCACCTCGGCACACGTGCGGGGGCGCGTCCGGCCAGCCCTCCTCCGGACCCACCTATGAGTCCCCCTCTCTGACCATCTCCTCGCGCTCCTCCGGCGTCAGCTCGGTCACGATCTCCTCCGGATCCCCGGTCTTCACGAACTTTCCGTCCCTCATCAGCGAGGCCCGGTCGCACACCATCTCCACGAAGTCCATGTCGTGAGACACGATGATGAAGGTCTGGTTCATCTCCTTGCGGGCGTTCAGGATGGACTTGGCCACCCGGCGCATGGTCACCGGATCCATCGTGCCCGTTGGCTCGTCCAGGATCAGGATCCGCGGCTCGCGGATCAGCACCTGGGCCAGCGCCACCCGGTGCCGCTCGCCCTCGGACAGCTGGTCCGGGTACCGGTCCAGGATCTCCACCGCCCGCTCCTCGTCGAACCCCACCGCCTTGAGCACGTGCACGGCTTTCATCTTCGCGAGCTCGTCCGGCAGCTCGATCCCGATCGCCTTCGTGAGGTTCTCCAGCACGGTCCGGTGCGGGTACAGCGTGTACTGCTGGTGCAGCATCCCGATGTACCGCTTCGCCCGGCCCCGCTCCCGCTTGTCCGTCATGTCCACCCAGTCGTCCCCGATCCGCACGTACACCTCACCCTCCGTGGGCTCCAGCACGCCCGCCAGGATCTTCGCCAGCGTGGTCTTGCCGGCCCCGCTCTTGCCCACGATCCCGTAGATCTCACCCTCCCGCACCGTGAGCGAGACGCCGTCCACCGCCTTCACCACGCCCCGCTCGATCGAGTAGTAGTACTTCTTCACGTCCTTGGCCCGCACGATGTCCTCACCGACCTCCACCTCCTCCTTCTCCACCTCCTCTACCCGCTCCAGGTACTTCCGCACCACCTCCTTCGGCTTCCCGACCTCAACGACTTCACCGTTCTCCAGCCACAGCACCCGGTCCGAGATGTCCTCGATGACCTCCGGCCAGTGCGAGGTGATCACCATCGTGATGCCCTCCTCCTTCACCCCCTCCCGCAGGGCCCGGTGCACGATCTCCGCCGTCTCCGGGTCCAGCGTACCCGTCGGCTCGTCCGCCAGGAACACGATCGGCCGCTTGGCCAGCTGCCGAATCAGCACGACCCGCTGCTTCTCGCCACCGCTCAAATCCCGCGCCAGGTGCGTGACCCGGTGCTCCAGCTCCACCATCTCGATGAGCTCCACCGCGCGCTTCGCCGCCTCACTCTCGGAGTACCCGGCGTCCAACAGCGCCTCCATCACGTTCTCCAGCACCGTCTGCTCCTCGTACAGGGCGAACGTCCGCTGGAACATGATCGCGATCCGCTTCCGAAACCGCCGCCGCTCGCGGTCCGAGACCCCCCAGAGGTCCACCACGTCCTCCTCCAGCTCGCCCCCGCCGCACTTCGGGCACTCCCTACCGATCATCGCGGGCCGCTCCGCCCACCCGCACTCCGGGCAGCGGGCCACCCGGTACAGCACCCGCCCCTCGTCCGGCCGGTAGTCGTCCAGCCCCTTCAGCGTGTGGATGAAGACCGACTTACCGGCGCCGCTCTCCCCCAGGATCCCCAGCACGTCCCCGTCGCGGACCTCCAGCTCCGGGATCTCCAGCCTGAACCCTTCGAACTCTTTGACCAGATCCTCCGCCCGTATGATCCAGGACACGCGCACGGCCCCCAGGGGACTGCCCGAGGGTTAGGCTGACCGAACGCCGTCCGGGGTGGTCGCGATGAAGCCGATTAAAGTGTGTCCCCGCTGCGGCCGGTACACCGAGGAGGACGTATGCGAGCGCTGCGGGGCCCGCACGAAAGAGTTTCTCGACGGCCGCCGGCGCCTGGCCCTGAGCAAGCTGCTCTCCGGCATCCTGCGGCACTTCCCCGAGGAGGTGAACGTCCGGCTGGACGAGGAAGGATTCACCGACTGCGACGTGCACGAGCTCGCGGAGCGGATCAAACGGTACTGGAAGAACCGCGAGTACTATCGGTGGCTGACCGGCGAGCACATCATCGCCGTGGCCGAGACCTGCCCCAAGGGACGGTTCGAGATCGACGAGCGGGGCCGCATCCGCGCCAGGTACGGGCACTCCCGCCGACTCAACGTCCGCCCCACCCTACCCGAGGACCGGGAGGTAAAGACCCTGTACCACGGTACGGCCCGGGAGAACCTGCCCTCCATCCGCCGCGAGGGCATCAAGCCCATGAGACGCCGGGCCGTTCACCTGACCGACGACGAGCGTGAGGCCCTGCACGTCGCCCTCCGCCACACGGACGATCCGGTCATCCTGGTGGTGGACGCGGACCGGCTGCGCCGGCGCGGTCTGGTCCCCCGGCGGGCGGGAAAGCACGTGTACGTGGTCGAGGGAACCGTGCCCCCCGACTGCATCGTCCGGGTGATCCGAAGCCCGAGGGCTCGACTCGGGGGTGGTAGGAGGTAGAGGGGTGGTTCGAGGCCGACACTCGGGAGGAGATGCTCGAGATCCAGCGCCGGGTCGCCGAGCGGGTTCGGCTGGAGCCGCTCAAGGAGCCGCCGGAGCGCGTGGCCGGGGTGGACGTCTCGTACCGCGGCGACCGGTATCGGGCCGCGGCGGTTGTAGTGGACGCGGACACCCTGGAACCGCTCGAGACCCGGACCGCGGAGGGCCGGGTGCGACGCCCGTACGAGCCCGGGTTCCTCGCGTTCCGCGAGGGCCCCCCGGCCCTAAAGGTCCTAAAGGGGCTGGACTACGACCTCCTGCTCGTCAACGGTCACGGCATCGCTCACCCTCGACGGGCCGGGTTGGCCTCGCACCTCGGCGTCGCCCTGGATCAACCCACCGTCGGCGTCGCGCGCCGCCCCCTCGTGGGGAGGCCGAGGGGAGAGCCTCGGAGGGTGGGTGACGCGGTCCCGCTGCTCCACCGGGGCGAGACGGTCGGCCACTTGGTTCTCACCCGGACGGGCTGCCGCCCGCTCGTCGTGAGCCCAGGCCA
This sequence comes from Methanobacteriota archaeon, assembly GCA_039833815.1. Taxonomy (GTDB): domain Archaea; phylum JAADCQ01; class Methanopyri; order Methanopyrales; family Methanopyraceae; genus Methanopyrus. Next base: position 16,806 of record JBDOKE010000139.1, read on the forward strand.
CCGCTGCTCGCACCGCGACGCGGTCGCGTGGGTCCTCCGGCTGGTCCGAGGCGGCAAATGGCCCGAACCGCTCCGGCTGGCCGACCGACTGTCCAAACGCTGGGAGAGAGGGTGAGCCGCGTGGCCCTGGTGTACGACGCGGAGTTCGTGGGGTCCGAGCGGGAGTACGAGGAGGAGCTCGAGACCTTCCTGAAGGGCGTGAAGGCCTACGATGGCGTCCTCGCCACCCGGTACCTGATGGACCGCTCCTCGGAGGCCAAGCGGGACGAGGAGCTGCTCGAGGTGCACCAGAACTTCATCCTGCTCACCGGCTCCTACGCCTGCTCGATCGACCCGACCGAGGACCGGTACCGGAACGTGATCGTTCGCGGGGTGAACTTCGACGAGCGCGTCGAGCGGCTGTCCACCGGGGGCTCCCCAGCCCGGTACGCGATCGTGTACCGGCGGGGCTGGAAGGCCATCGCCAGGGCGCTCGAGGTGGAGGAGGAGCGGGTGCCCGCGATCGAGGTGCGCGCGGTGAAGCGGAACCCGCTGCAGCCCGCCCTGTACCGGATCCTCGTCCGCTACGGTCGCGTGGACCTCATGCCCCTCACCGTGGACGAGGTACCGCCCGAGATGGCCGGCGAGTTCGAGCGGCTCATCGAGCGGTACGACGTCCCGATCGACGAGAAGGAGGAGCGTATCCTCGAGATCCTGCGGGAGAACCCCTGGACCCCGCACGACGAGATCGCCCGGCGGCTGGGCCTCTCCGTCGCGGAGGTGGAGGGAGAGAAGGACCCGGAGAGCAGCGGGATCTACAGCCTCTGGGCGCGCGTGGTCGTCAACATCGATTACGACGAGCGGGCGGCCAAGCGGCACGTCCGCCGCCGAGACGCCATCCTGGAGGAGATGTACGAGCGGCTGGAGGAGCTCTCCGACCGCTACCTGGGCCGCCGGCTCGACCGACGGTGGATCATCGAGCACAAGCGGGAGCTCATGGAGCGCTACCTGGAGCAGCGGATCGTGGAGTGCGCGATCAAGCTCCAGGATCAATACGGGCTCCGGGAGGACGTCGCGCTCTGCCTCGCCAAAGCCTTCGACGGCTCCATCTCCACGATCGCCACCGCCCCGTACCGCACCCTGAAGGACGCCTGCCCGGACCTTACCCTCGAGGAGGCCAAGTCCGTCAACCGCACGCTCGCCCGGCTCCTGGACGAGTACGGGCTGGACCCCGAGGTCGCCGACGAGCTGATCGAGCACTTCGAGTCCATCGCCGGCATCCTCGGCGCGGACCTACGGGACGTCGAGCGAATGCGGAAGGAGGGGACGATCTCCGAAGAGGCGTACCGGGCGGTCCTGGAGATTCAGATCTCGGAGCTGGCAAAGCGGGAGGGGATCGGACGCAAGACCGCGGAGCGGCTCATCCGGGCCTTCGGCAGCCCGGAGCGGGTCAAGCAGCTGGCCCGGGAGTTCGAGATCGAGAAGCTCGCCTCGGTGGAGGGCGTGGGCGAGAAGGCCCTGCGGAGCCTCGTTCCCGGGTACTCCTCCCTCACCTCCATCCGAGGCATCGACCGGGAGCGCGCCGAGTACCTCCTGAAGAAGTACGGTGGGTACTCCAAGATCCGGGAAGCCTCGGTCGAAGAGCTGCGCGAGGACGGGCTGACCGACGCCCAGATCCGCGACCTGAAGGGGCTCAAGACGCTCGAGCGAATCGTCGGCTCGCTGGAGCGCGCGGACGAGCTGAAGCGCCGGTACGGCTCCGCGGCGGAGGTCCGCCGTCGACCCGTGAAGGAGCTGCGCGAGCTCGGCTTCTCCGACGAGGAGATCGCGGAGATCAAGAACGTGCCGAAGAAGCTCCTTGAGGCCTTCGACCTGGAGACCGCCGTGAGGCTGTACGAGGAGTACGGCTCGCTGCGGGAGATCGCTCGAAACGTCCCGTACGAGAGGCTGCGCGAGCTCGGTGCCTCGCCCAAGGCCGCCGCCGAGATCAAGGGGCCCGAGTTCAAGCTCCTACTAAGCGTGGAAGGGGTCGGGCCCAAGCTGGCCGAGCGCGTGCTGGAGGCCGTCGACTACGACCTGGAGCGGCTCGCCGAGCTCAACCCGGAGGAGCTGGCCGAGAAGGTGGAGGGCCTGGGGGAGCAGCTGGCGGAGCGAATCGTGTACGCGGCCCGGGAGCGCGTCGAGCGGCGCCGGGAGGCCCGACGTCGGGAGCGGTCGGAGGAGGAGTGGAAGGAGTGGCTGGAGGAGCGGGTGGGTCGCGCCCGGGCCCGCCGCCTCATCGAGCACTTTGGCTCGGCCAGGGAGGTGGGCCGGGCGATCGAGGAGAGGCGGGTGACGAAGCTCCTCGAGGTGAAGGGGATCGGCGACGCCGCCGTGGCCGAGCTGGTCCCGGGCTACAGGACCCTGCGTGAGGCCGGGCTGACTCCCGAGGAGATCGAGCGGGTGCTGAAGGAATACGAGTCCGTTTCCAAACTTCAAGAGGAGGCCACCCCGGACGAGCTCCGCCGGCTCGGCCTCGGGGACGCCAAGATCGCCCGGCTGCTGGGCCTACGAACCCTCGTGAACAAGGGGCTGGACGTGGACACGGCCTACAAGCTAAAGCGGCGGTTCGGCTCGGTCACCGAGGTCCGAAAGGCGCCGGTGAAAGAGCTCCGCGAGCTGGGGCTCTCCGACCGCAAGATCGCCCGAATCAAGGGCTTCCCGGAGTCCATGCTGCGGGTGCGCGGGATGAGCTTGGAGAAGGCCGAGCGACTCCTGGAGCGGTTCGGAACGTGGACCCGAGTCAAGGAGGCCCCGGTGTCCGAGCTGATCAAGGTGCCCGGGGTGGGGCTGGAGCTGGCCAAGGAGATCAAGGCACTCGAGAACCCGGCCTGGCGCTACCTCCTTGAGGTGAAGGGGGTCAGCCCCGAGCTCGCGGACCGGCTGGTGGAGAAGTTCGGCAGCCCGTACCGGGTCCTGACGGCGAGGAAGGAGGACCTGATGAAGGTTGAGGGGGTCGGGCCCAAGCTGGCCGAGCGGATCCGCGAGGCGGGTCGGAGGTACCGCGAAGAGCGGCGATCACGGCGCGAGAAGGTCAGGAGGAGGCTCCGCGGCGAGTGATCCCCTCCAGCGCCCGCAGGAACTCCTCCACCTCGTCCCCCTCGTTGTAGAACGCCAGCGAGGCCCGCACGCACCCCTCGAGCCCCAGCCTCTCGAACACCAGGGTGGCGCAGTGCGTACCCGACCGCACGCAGATCCCCCGCTCCCCCAGTTCCCTGCTCACCTCGCCCGGATCCCTACCATCCACCACGAACGACACGATCGTGGCCCGGCGCGCCTCCGGGCACAGGACCTCCACGCCGTCCAGATCCATCAATCCCTCCATCGCCCGGCGCGTCAGCCGGCGCACGCGACGCTCGATGCGCCCCAGCCCGACCTCCCTCAGGATCCGAACGCCCTCCGCCAGCCCGACCACGCCCGGGAGGTTCGGCGTCCCCGACTCGAACACGTGCGGCGGCTCGCTCGGCACCACCTCGGTCCCCTCCACCCGCTCCGTCGACCCACCGCCCAGCAGCCGAGGCTCCAGCTCCTCCAGAACGTCCTCCCGGACGTACAGCAGACCCGTACCGTGCGGCCCGAGAAGGGCCTTGTGCCCCGGAGCCACCACGAAGTGGTACCTCGAGAAGTCGTGGTCCAGGACGCCCACCGACTGCGCGGCGTCCAAGAGCACGTACGCGCCCACCTCCTCCGCCAGCCCCAGCACCTCCTCCACCGGCTGCAGCGACCCCAGGGCGTTGCTCTCGTGCGTGATCGCCACCACCCGCGTCCGATCATCGACCGCGGACTCCAGCTCCGACAGGTCCACGGTCCCCGTCTCCGCGTCAAAGCCCACGATCTCCACGTCGAACCCGAGCACCTCTGCGAACCTCAGCCAGGGGGAGAGGTTCGAGTGGTGCTCCAGGGCCGTCGTGACGACCCTGTCTCCCTTACCCAGGTCCAGGGCGCACAGCACCGCGTGGATCGAGGCCGTCGCGTTGAACGTGAACGCCAGGCACCTCGGATCCACCCCCAGGAACGAGGCCACCGTCTCGCGGGCCCGCTCGAACGCCCGCGTCGCCTCCTCGCCGGGTGGGTGCGCGCTCCTGCCCACGTTCACGCCGAACTCGCGTAGCGCCCGCTCCACGGCCCGGATCACGCGCTCATGCTTCAGCGAGGTGGCCGCGTTGTCCAGGTACACCCACCGCTCCTTCAGCGGGAACCCGGCCAGGATCTCCTCCAGCCTACCCACGGCGCAGGAACCCCCGCAGGAACTCTCTCACCCGATCCGTGTTAGGAACCTCCCAGACGTGCCACCCACTCTCGTACCCCGTGATCAGGCTGTAACGCCTCGCGTCCGGATCCAGCCGACCCCCCTCACCGACGATCACCGGCTCGCCCCGGGCGGCGTCGAGCGCGCTCTCCCGATCCGGGTGGTAGTCACGGTGCGCCTCGGACCGAAAGACGAGGACCGCGGCCTTGTGACGCCTCTTCACCCGGTCCAGCAGCATCCCGTGCTCCCGCATGAACCCCTCGAGCTCCCCGATGAACTCCGGAGGGCAGCGGGTGACGATCCTTCCCGTGTTCTCCCTGACGGAGTCCAGGCAGTGCTCAAGGAACCCCTGAACCGCCCTGAGGCTCGGTCGCCGAGAGACCCCGCTCCTGATCCCCCACGGTGGGTCGGTGAGAACCTCATCCACGCGGCCCCGGAAGTCCTCGACACCGCACTCCATCGGCAGCACGTCTCCCTCCAGCAGCCCCGCGTTCTCCGCGACGTTCTCCGCGAGGACGGCCACGTGATCGGGGTCCGGCTCGACGGCGTACACGGTGTACGGGCCCAGGGCCGCCGCCGCGATCGCGAACGAGCCGCAGCCCGCCCCCGCGTCCAGAATCTCCCCGCGCCAGGGGGCCCGAAGATCCCTAACCACCTCCATGATGTACCGCGTGCTGGGGATGACGACCCGGGAGGGGCGCATCCGTAGGTGTTCCTCGAGGTAGGGGAGGGAAACGGGCACGACTCGGGGCAAGCGGGAAGGCCCCGTCACAGGTAGCGCCGCGGGTCCGTGATCTCCCCCTCGATGGCGCTCGCGGCGGCCGTGGCCGGGCTGGCCAGGTACACCTCCGACTCCCGGTGTCCCATCCGGCCCGGGAAGTTCCGGTTGGACGTGGCCAAGCACCGCTCGCCCTCGGCCAGCACGCCCATGTGCCCGCCGAGGCACGGGCCGCACGTGGGCGGGCAGATGAGGGCGCCCGCGTCGTGCAGCACCTCGAGGATCCCCTCCTTCAGCGCCCGGGAGTACACCTCCCGGGACGCCGGGATCACGATCAGCCGGACGTCGTCGTGCACCTCCTCCCCCTCCAAGATCTCCGCCGCCACGCGCAGGTCGTTGAGGCGGCCGTTCGTGCACGAGCCGATGAACACCTGGTCGATGGCGGTCCCCTCCACCTCGTGCACGGG
>JBDOKE010000140.1:0-1995 GCA_039833815.1 Methanobacteriota archaeon
CCCGAGTGCTCGCTCCACTGGGAACTCACGGCGATCCGACGGGGTCGTCCCACAGGGGGTAAGGCACGTACCCGTAATCCCTGCTCTCCGAGTACGCGAAGCTCTTGAGCTCTTCCCACGTTACGCTGACTTAGTTACGATAAATCCTACCGAACCGCCAACGGCTATGCCTCCGAGAAAACCGTAACGATCGGGTGGAGGTCACCTCGAGGGTTCGCACCTCCTTCGGTGGTGATGTGCCGGTGGTGCGCTCTACCTCGGAACGCTAGGGCGTGCGAGGTCGAGTCACCTCGTCTCCACCCCGATCCCCGGGCCGGTCGGAGATTGCACTCCAACGTGGTGAGTCTCACGCTGAGTCGGATGGTCATTCCGCGCCCGTAATGTGCTCGTGCCCGACGACGCCGAGGTCTTGCGTTCCGGGCCGGTCTCGTACTACCTGGAGGACGGTGAGCCGGTGGTCTTGAGCGGGTTCACCGGTGCGAGGGTGAGCGGGGTGAGGCTCGACCTCGACTTCGATCGGATCGTGGGCTTGGGGTACAGGAAGCTGTTCCTGCTCGAGGGTAGCCAGGTGTTCGTCGTCGACGAGGACGGTAACGAGGTGAGGCCGCCGGGTCGGTTCGAGGTGGAGTGGGACGGTGAGGCCTGGGCGGCCGCGGCGGGGGCCCTGGAGGCTCACCTGACCTGGCCGTCGTACGAGCCGGCGGTGCTCCGGGACCGGGGGTGGTTCGCCGAGGGCGCGTTGGTCCTGCACGGTGGTAGTCCCTTCTCGTTCCTGGCCGGGGTCGGCGCGGGGTTCGTCCCGGCGGACCCCGCCCTCGAGACGTTGGTCGAGGAGGTGTGCAGGGAGCTGGACGGGGTGGCCCCGGTGACCGCGGTGCACTTCTCGGAGTGGGTGGAGGATAGTGAGGGTGATGTCATCCACATCTACCTGGCCGAGGTCAAGGTCTTCGTGGACGGCGAGTACCGGACCATCAGCCTCGAGTTCTGGCGGGATTACGGCATGCTGGGCGACCTGGTCGTGGACGATGACCTGGATGAGGAGGTCGTGAAGGCGCTCGAGGAGGTGGTCGGATGCCCGGCCACACCGCGGGGTGAGAAGTGGTGGTGACCGGATGCGGGAGGTGATCGGGGAGAAGATGCCCGGTCCCGGCCGGCGGGTCGTGGCCCCTCCGCTCGGGTGCGATGGTGCATTGGTCGAGCTGATCACGGAGGTGTGCAAGGAGGGTGGACCGGGCAGTACCGGTGGCCGCGGTGATCCCTCATCCCCGGGCATCGTGGTCCACACGGTAGTCGGTGCTGACTGACCGGTGTCGTTCCGGGAGGTTCCTCCGGGCGCCCGTCGGGGGGAGCGATCGCTCAGGCTGGCTCGGGTGGGCGTGTGGATGTTCCTGACGGGGGCTCGGCCTTACCTCAAGGAGCGGAAGAAGGTGGTGAAGCGGCGGTTGAAGGGTGGGGAGGAGCGGGAGTACGAGTACTTGGAGTACGTGGCTGTCTTCGCGAGGCGGCGGCACGGGGTGTCTCGGGAGCTTTACCTGGGCGTGCGTGGTGTGGGTAAGGAGGTCCCCTCGGCGGTTCGCGCGCTCGAGGAGTTGTTCGAGCGGTGGTCTCGGGCCAGGTCGAGGGGTGAGCCGGCGGCGGCTCCGGGGCTCCTCGGGTTGGCGCTGGCGGCTCGTGCCCTGGATTGGCTGATTGAGGGTGGGAAGTACGAGCGGGCGTTGGAGGTGGTGCGGGAGGAGGTAGAGCGGTTCATAAGGAGGGTCGGGTCCGAGGCGTTCAAGCGGCGGGGGCCGTGGGAGGTCGTCCGCATCGCGCGTAGTATCGCCGAGGGCAAGGGGTCGGGGTCGGAGGTGCCCGACGTGCGGGAGGAGGTGCGGAGGGCGCGGCTGGCAATCGAGGCGGAGGGGCCGGTCCGGCTGGTGATTCGCGGGGAGGGCGCGCCGGATCGCGAGCGGCTCGTGGAATGTCTCAAGGCCGTGCTCACGGTGGCTCACGGGG
>JBDOKE010000141.1:0-16351 GCA_039833815.1 Methanobacteriota archaeon
TGAATCCGGGGTCGTTCCGGGGCCACCACTCCAGCACGTGGCCGGAGAGGCAGGTGATGGCGAACCGGTGATCGCGGTAGCGGGCGAACCCCAGGAGCCGCCGTCCGATCCACCGGCCGCCGAGGAATCGGGTGATGGTGGCGGCCAGACTCGGCTTCTCGGCCACGATCACCATCGTCTCGCTCGACATGCCAGCAGGAGCCCCAGGGCGATCGTGCCCGGGTGCGCGGGGGAGGGACTTCCCCCCTCGTCCCTGGACCCGGCCGACGGTGCGCGCCGGACGAGTACCTGGCAGTCGACCGAGTCGCTCCCGTCGGGCGATCTTAGGCTGATCCGGAGTCGGTGCGTGCCCGGGTGGACGTTCAGGGTGAGGGACTGCTGGAACAGCCCGTTGGCGCTCAGGCTCACGTCCCGCCGCAGCACCGTGCGGTCGTCGAGGATCACGGAGAGGGTGCAGCGGCTGGATCGGTGGGGGGAGGCGACCGCCACGTTCAGGAGCGCGGGTCCCGCGAGTCGCACCTCCACGCGGTCGCGGACGCGGCGCCGGTGGGTGTCGGGGTCCACCCACGCGATCCGGACGTAGTCCGACGGGGACTCCGCCTCCGGGGGTCCGAGGACGCAGTCCACGATCACAGGGTGGTCGTATGGGAGCTTCTCGACGTCCTCCGGGGTCAGGACCTGGGCCGCGGTCGGGGTCAGGCAGCAGAGGAGGAGCGCCGCGGTCACCGCTGGGGTCCTCAAGGCGTCAACCCCTGGTCCGAGCCCGGACGTCCCGGAGGAACTATTTAGGAAGTCTCCAACGACCGGGGCTGGGGCCGGGTCGATGCGCCCCAGGCTATTAGTAAGCCCCGTCGACCGGAACGAGGCGCTCGAGGCGGTGGAGGGTGGCGCTCACATCATCGACGTGAAGAACCCGAGGGAGGGTTCCCTCGGGGCCAACTTTCCCTGGGTGATCCGCGAGATCATGGAGGTGGTGCCGGAGGATCGCGAGGTCAGCGCCACCGTGGGTGACGTGCCGTACAAGCCGGGCACGGTGTCGCAGGCCGTGCTTGGGGTCGCCTCCATCGGGGTGGATTACGCGAAGGTGGGCCTGTACGGGACGAAGACGCCGGAGGAGGCCGTGGAGGTCATGCGGGCCTGCTCCCGCGCGGTGCGGGAGTTCGGGTACTCGACCCGGGTCGTGGCGGCCGGGTACGCGGACGCGCACCGGGTGGGCAGCCTGGATCCGATGAAGGTGCCGGAGGTGGCGGCGGAGGCGGAGTGTGACGTGGCGATGGTGGACACGGCGGTGAAGGATGGGAAGCGACTGTTCGACTTCCTGAGTGAGGAGGAGGTGGGCGAGTTCGTGGACCTGGCCCACGAGCACGGACTGGAGGTTGCGCTGGCGGGCTCCCTGCGCCGGGAGGACATGCCGGTCGTGAAGGAGCTCGGGGCGGACATCGTGGGCGTCCGCGGGGCCGCCTGCGAGGGCAACGATCGGGACCGCGGGTCCGTCCGCAGCCACCTGGTCCGGGAGCTGGTTGAGGCGCTGGCCTAGGTGGATCGATTACTTTTTACCATGGCGTGCCGCCGGGCCGTGGGGGAAGCGACCCATGGGTGAGCTGGCGGATCAGATCCGGAAGCACGCGGTCCCGACGCTGGTGAACGGGCTGGGAGCGGTGCTGACGGTGGCGTTCGCGCAGCTGCTGGTGCCGATGCTCTCTTCGCTGGGATCGGCGATCCCGGGGATCGGCGTCCCGGTGAACACGATGGTAACGGTCGGCGTGATCCTGCTGTTCTTCTACTTCCTCTACCAGACGATCCGGCACCTGGCGCCCATCGTGAACGCGGCGGCCGACCTGCTCTCCGAGCTGGTGCTGGGCGAGCGGGATGAGAACGTTCGGACCGCGACGTACAACCTGGTGCTGGCCATCGTCGCCATCATGGCGGCGGTGCTGCTTTCCCCGCTGGTCGTCCCGCTGCCGGGTCTGGGCGCCGTGCTGAGCGTTATCGTGCTGGTCGCCGGGCTCGGCGTGGGCGCGCTGCTCCTGGTGAAGGCAGCGAAGGGTTACTACGGTGCCTTCAAGGAGAAGATGGAGGAACTCTCGGAGCGGCTCGCGGAGTGGACGGAGGAGCTGGAGGAGCGGGCGAAGCGGGTGAAGGAGGAGAAGGCCGAGGAGTAGGCGCCCCGACTTTTTCTTCCCTCCCGGGCAAACCTTTAACGTGGGCGTGGCGGGCCCCGCCAAAAAGTGCGGGGCCCCGGCGGGTTGTCCGGTCGGTACACCCGAAAGCTGGAGGAGGCGGAGCTCGCGCTGACCTTTGACGACGTGCTGCTCGTGCCGAAGCGGTCCTCCGTGGAACCTGCGGACGTGGATGTGTCCACGCGCGTCACCGTCAACTATCGAATCAACATCCCCATCCTGAGCGCCGCGATGGACACGGTCACGGAGGCGGAGATGGCGATCGCGCTGGCCCGGTGCGGTGGGCTGGGCGTCATCCATCGGAACATGAGCGTGGAGGAGCAGGTGCGAGAGGTGCGGAAGGTCAAGGAGGCGCGCACGATCGTGCGCCGCGACGTGATCACGATCCGGCCGGAGGAGAGCGTGAAGAAGGCGATCGAGCTCATGGAGCGGCACGGGATCGGCGGTCTGCCCGTGGTGGACGAGGAGAACCGGGTGGTCGGGATCATCACCAGAAGGGACGTGGAGCTGCTCTCGGACGAGGAGGTGGAGGAGCTGGACGTTCGGTCCGTGATGACGGAGGAGCCGATCGTGATCCGAGAAGGTCGCGACCTCGAGGAGCGCGCGATTGAGACCATGAAGCGGGAGAAGGTGGAGCGGCTGCCGGTCGTGGACGAGAAGGGGAGGCTGATCGGTATCGTAACGGCCAAGGACGTTTCCGAACTGCGCGAGGAGACCGAGGCCGCCACGGACGAGGAGGGGCGCTACCTCGTCGCGGCCGCGGTGGGTCCGAAGGATCCGGACCGGGCGAAGGCCCTGGACGAGGCGGGCGCGGACATCATCGTCGTGGACTGCGCGCACGCGCACACCGAGACCGTCATCAACTTCATCCGGGAGATCCGGGACGAGGTGGAGGCCGACGTCATCGCGGGCAACATCGCCACGGCCGAGGCCTCGGAGGACCTCATCGGCGTCGGCGCGGACGCGCTCAAGGTGGGTATCGGACCCGGATCCATCTGCACGACCCGGGTCGTGGCGGGCGTCGGCGTCCCACAGATCACCGCGGTCGCTCAGGTGGCCGACGTGGCTGAGGAGCACGACGTTCCGGTGATCGCGGACGGTGGGATCCGGTACTCCGGGGACATCGCGAAGGCCATCGCCGCGGGCGCGGACGCGGTCATGATCGGCAACCTGCTCGCGGGCACCGACGAGGCACCCGGCCGGCTCATCCGGCTCCGAGGGCGCCTGTACAAGCAGTACCGAGGCATGGGCAGCCTGGGCGCGATGATGAAGGGGGAGGCCGCGGACCGGTACTTCCAGCGGCGCGAGCGGGGCGGCCGGCACGTGGCCCAGTCCAAGTTCGTCCCGGAGGGTGTGGAGGGCGTCGTCCCCTACCGCGGTCCCGTCCGCGAGGTCGTGTACCAGCTGGTCGGTGGACTGAAGTCTAGCATGGGCTACGTGGGCGCTCGGAACATCGAGGAGATGAAGAAGAAGGCGGAGTTCGTCCGCATCACCCGGGCCGGCTACGAGGAGAGCCACCCGCACGACATCGCGATCACGGACGAGGCACCGAACTACCCGATGGACCGGGTGCGGTAGGACCGCCCCCGATCCCCTCGTAGTTCCTCAGGTTGATCAGCCGCGCCCCGCCCACCTTCCTCAAGTACGCGTACTGCAGCTCGCGGTAATGGGCCAGCTCCCACAGCGTCTCCAGCGGGGAGATTAGGAACGGGGTGAACCACCCCAGCACGACCGAGGTCACCGCGAACGGCACGTTCCCGTAGTTCGCCAGCAGATAGTAGTACGGCTCGCACCCGCACCCGCCGTAGAGCAGCGGGAGCCCCTGCCGGACGGTACCGTGCCAGAACATCACCGAGACCTTGGGCAGGACCGGCCCCGGGATAGGGCCGTTGTGCACCCACGTCGCGTTCCTCAGTCGGTCGGCGAACACGAGCTCCCTCAGCACCCCGCGCCAGTCCACCGGCGCTCGATTCCCGCGCGGGTCCAGGACCGCCAGGTTCCAGACCAGCACGCCCCGCTCGACCCAGTGCCCGTACAGGTTCTCGTACCCGGCGTTGTGCACGATCACCACCGCCGGGTACCCCAGCCCGCTCGCCACGCGAACCGCGGTCAGCTCGTGCAGCCCACCCGGTCGGATGTCCGGGTCGTGCAGCTTCACGTACGACAGCCGTCCCAACGGCAGGCAGTGCGTCGTCGCGTAGAACTTCACGAACCCGACCAGCGCGTACCCAAACCACAGCAGCGCCAGGAAGGCCAGCAGCATCGTCCCCCTTCCGAGCCCGAGTCCCGTGGGTACCATCCGGCACCCCCGACCGCGTCCCCGAGCGACGATTGAATAACCTCGCCCCGCCCGTGCCCGGGGACCCTAACTTGCCCACGGTGCGGGAGGTCATCGAGTTCCTCGAGGAGCTCGCTCCTCTGGACCTGGCGGAGGACTGGGACAACCCGGGGCTCCAGGTGGCGCCCCCCGACGGACTCTCCCGCCGGGTGAATCGGGTCGTGGTGGGCCTTGACGTGGCGCACGTCTCGGACGCGGCCCGGAGCGCGGAGCTGGCGGTCACGCACCACCCGCTGTACCTGAGGCCGCCCAGGAGGATCACGGGCCACACCTTCTCGCTGCTGCGCCGGGTGCTGGAGGCGGACGCCACCTTCTACGCCGTCCACACGAACTGGGATCGGGCCGAGGGGGGCGTCGCGGACTGCCTGGCCCGCAGGTTGAACCTGCGCGTCGTGGGCGCCGCCTGCGACGGGTTCGGCCGGGTCTGCGAGGTCAGAGGCTCGGAGGACGAGCTGCTCAACGCGCTCCGGAACCTCTCCCCGCTGACCACGGTCTACGGGGACTGGGAGTGCGTTCGGACGGTCCTGGTGGTTCCGGGGGCCGCACCGGGCGAGGTGACGCGGGAGGCGGACGGTGTGGACGCCGTCATCTCCGGAGAGGTGAAGTACCACACCCGGGCGGAGCTGCTGGACCTGGGCGTGACCGTGGTGGAGCTGGGACACGAGTACAGCGAGCTCCCGGGCGTGCAGGAGCTGGCTCGGCGCGTCCGGGAGGAGTTCGAGGTGGAGGTTGAGGTCGTCCCGCCCCCGGATCTCACTGTCATCCGTTAAAGACTAGTAACCTGGTCGTCACGGCCGGACCCGATGATGTGAGTACAGCACGCCGAGCGCGCCCCGTGACGACCACGGGAGCGGCTGAGGGTGATCGCTTGGGTAAGAGGATCCTGCTGCTCGTGGGGGACGGGATGGCAGACCGGTTCGAGCCGGGCCGAGGGGAGACGCCGCTGCAGGCGGCGGACGTGCCGAACATGGACGAGCTGGCCCGGTGCGGGTCGACGGGTCTGATGGATCCGATCCGGCCCGGGGTTCGGCCCGGCAGTGACACGGCCCACCTGGCGCTGCTTGGCTACGATCCGTTCAAGGTGTACCCGGGCCGGGGACCGCTCGAGGCACTGGGCGCCGGGGTGGAGGTGAGGCCCGGGGACGTGGCGTTCCGGTGCAACTTCGCGACGGTGCGGAGGGAGGACGGTGACCTGATCGTCGAGGACCGGAGGGCGGGCAGGATCAGCGAGAAGGAGGGGACGCCGGAGCTGGCCCGGGCGGTCAACGAGGGGGTTGATCTGCCGGTGGAGTTCGAGTTCAGGGAGGCGGTGGGTCATCGGGCCGTGCTGGTGCTACGCGGTGACGGACTTTCGGCGGACGTGACCGATGCGGACCCCAAGCGGCCGGGCCGGCCGGTGAAGAAGGTGAAGCCCACCTCGGACGATCCCGCGGCCGAGCGAACGGCGGAGATCGTCAACGAGTTCGTTCGTCGGGCGCATGAGGTGCTGGAGGGCCATCCTATCAACGAGGAGCGACGGAGGCAGGGGCGGCCCCCGGCGAACGCGATCCTGCCGCGCGGGGCGGGCCAGCTGAGGGAGGTGGAGGGCTTCGAGGAGCGGCACGGGATGTCGGGCGCCGTGGTGGCGGGCGCCTCGCTGATCAAGGGGATCGGTCGGATGCTGAGCATGACGGTGCCGGAGGACGAGGGGATCACGGGGCGAAAGGACACGAATCTACGCCGGAAGGCGGAGCTGGCCTTGAGGTGCCTGGAGGAGCACGAGTTCGTGCTGGTGAACTTCAACGCGGTGGACGAGATGGGTCACGACGGGGATTTCCGCGGAAAGGTGGAGATGCTGGAGCGGATGGACCGGGAGCTGGTGGGGAGGATCCTGGACGAGGTGGATCCGAGCGAGGTCGTCGTGTGCCTGACCGCGGACCACTCGACCCCGGTGACCGTGGGGGATCACACGGCCGATCCGGTGCCGGTGGCGATCTGGACGGACGATGCACGCCGCGACGACGTCGACCGGTTTGACGAGGTTTCGGCGGCCCGCGGGTGCCTGGGCCGGTTCTCCGGGCTCCGACTGATGGACGTGCTGAAGGACCTGGCCGACCGGTTGGAGAAGTTCGGGGCGTGATCCGGTGGGGCTGCTGGGCCTCTCCGAGCACCTCGTCCTCTATTTCATGGAGTTCGAGCGGACGATCGGGCTCCCGGGGATGCTCCTGATCACGGCGCTGGAGTGCAGCGTGCTCCCGGTTCCCCCGGAGCCGTTCGTGTTCCCCTACGCGCTGAGGATGAACCCCTGGGTGCTCGCGGGCCTCACCGCCCTCGCGTCCATCGCCGGTAGCCTGCTCGGCTACGCCATCGGGTACTACGGGGGTCGCCCCCTCGCCGTCAAGCTCATCGGGGAGGCGAACCTGATTCGAGTCGAGGAGCGGCTTACTCGGCACTGGTTCGCCGCGTGGACGTCCGTGTTCCTCGCCGGGCTCATTCAGTTCATACCCTTCAAGCCCTTCACCATCGGGGCCGGCCTCGTCGAGATGGACCTGCGCCTGTTCCTCACCGCCGTCGTCTCCGGCCGGTTCCTCCGATTTCTGATGTTGGGGTACGTGTCCCAGTCCGAGACGGTCCAGTCCGCGATCTCCCACTACCTGGGGCCGAAGGTGCTGAAAATGCTGACGAGCGTGTGAGGGGGATCGCCGGGTGCCGGACGTGCTCGTGGTGCTGGGAAGCCCCAGCGATCGGGACGTGGCGGAGAAGGCGGTGCGGGTGCTGGAGGAGGCCGGCGTCGACTACGAGGTGCGGGTAGCGTCGGCGCACCGCTCGCCCGAGCTGCTGGAGCGGATCGTCGAGGAGTACGACGGGGAGGTGAAGGTGTACATCGCGATCGCCGGACTGGCGGCGCACCTGCCGGGCGTGCTCGCGGCCCGAACGAGCAAGCCCGTGATCGCGGTGCCCGTGGACGCGAAGCTCTCGGGACTGGACGCGCTCCTATCCTCCGTGCAAATGCCTCCCGGGGTGCCGGTGGCCACCGTGGGGGTGGATCGCGGCGAGAACGCCGCTCTGCTGGCCCTCAGAATCCTCGCGCTGGAGAATGAAAGGGTGCGGGAGTTCCTGAAAAAGCACACTGAGCGCATGAGGGAGGAGGTGAGGGAGGCCGATCGGAAGCTCCGGACTCAGCTCTCCAGCGCGTAATCGACCAGGGCGTTGAAGGCGGCAACGGCCATCGGGGTACCGCCCCGCATCGAGAGGTTCGTGACCAGCGGAATCCCCCAGTCCAGCGCCGCGAACTTTACCTCCAGGGAGCCCAGCCCCACCGGCATCAGCAGCGCCACGCTGACGGACTCCCGGTGCTCGCCCACCTTCTCGGCGGCCGTCGGCGCGTTGCCCACGACCACGGCCACGCGCTCATGCTCGCTCAGGATCCTGCGCATGCCGTCCCCCGTGACCGTGTCCCGGGCGCTGCTTCTCCCCTCCCTGGAGGCCACCAGGGCCTCCAGCCCCAGCCTCCGCAGGGAGCGGCGGATCCCGGCCCTCACCATCTCCACGTCGACCGCTACCAGCTCCGCCCGCCTTAACCCGCGCACGACCTCCCTCTCGGAGGGCACCACCCGGAGCGTTTCGGCGATGAACGGGTCCCAGGTCGCGTGGGCGAGGCGCAGGGCGAGGTGATCCTCCAGCCCCTCCGGCTCGCCCAGGCGCTCGGTCCACCGGTCCAGGCTCCGCTCAGCGATCCGCCGCCCCCGTTCGGTCCGCTCACCCAGCGTCACCGCAGCACGGCCCCTTCCTCCGCTCCCCGAACCAGCTCCCGGTAGCGGCGCAGGTATCCGGTCACCTCGTCCTCCGGAGGCTCCCACTCCTCGAGCCTGGCCTTCAGCTCCTCCTCTTCCAGGTCGATCTCCAGCTTCCGCTCCCGAACGTCGATGCGGATGGTATCTCCCTCCTCCACGACCGCGATCGGACCGCCCCGGTAGGCCTCGGGCGACACGTGACCGATGCACGGGCCGCGGGTTCCACCCGAGAACCTACCGTCCGTGACCAGAGCCACCGAGTCGTCCAGGCCCATCCCGCACAGTGCGGAGGTGGGGGTCAGCATCTCGCGCATGCCCGGCCCGCCGGCCGGGCCCTCGTAGCGGATCACCACGACGTCGCCGGGATCCACTTCACCGCCGAGGATCGCCTCGGTTGCCTCCTCCTCGGAGTCGAACACGACGGCCGGACCCTCGTGCTCGTACATGTCCTCGGACAGCGCGGCCGTCTTGATCACGGCCCCCTTGGGGGCCAGGCTCCCGTACAGGATCCGGATTCCTCCCTCCCCCTCGATCGGATCGTCCTTCGGCCGGATTACATCCCGGTCCCTGACCTCGGCGCGCTCGACGCGCTCCCGCACCGGGCGGCCGGCGTAGTCCGGCCGGTCGAGGTGCAGGTCCTCCGACAGCTCCCTCATCACGGCGGGCACGCCGCCGGCCTCGTACAGGTCGCGCATGGTGTGGGGACCGCCCGGCCGCATCGCGCAGAGATGCGGCGTGTCCCGGCTGAGCCGGTCGAAGTCGTCGAGGGAGAGGTCGACACCGGCCTCGCGGGCGATCGCAAGCAGGTGGAGCACGGTGTTCGTGCTGCCGCCCAGGGCCATGTCGACGCGGATCGCGTCCAGGAAGGCCTCGCGGGTGAGCACGTCCCGGGCCGTGACCCCGTCTTTAACCGCCTTCACGATCCGCATGCCCGTGAGCTTCGCGATCCGGAGCTTCTCCGCCTCCGTGGCCGGCGTCGCCGCGCAGTTGAACTCCGACATCCCGAGCACTTCGGTCATGCACGCCATCGTGTTGGCCGTGAACATGCCGGCGCAGGAGCCCGGACCCGGGCAGGCCCGTTGCTCAAGCTCCTCGAGCTCCTCCTCCGTCATCTCCCCCTCCTTCACCGCTCCGACGGCCTCGAACACGTCGATGAGATCCACCCACTCCCCGCTCACCCGACCCGGCTCCATGGGACCCCCCGTCACCACGGCGGCCGGCAGGTCGAGCCGGGCCGCGGCCATCAGCGCGCCCGGCACCATCTTATCGCAGGATACGACCGCGACGAAACCGTCGAACCGGTGCGCCTCCACCATGGTCTCGATGGAGTCGGCGACAAGCTCCCGGCTCGGCAGCGAGTACCTCATCCCGGGCGTGTTCATCGCGATCCCGTCGCAGAGGGCGATCGTCTCCACCTCAAACGGGACGCCGCCCGCGGCCCGGATTCCCGCCTTCACCGCCTCCGCGATCCGGTCCAGGTGCACGTGGCCGGGGACGACCTCGGAGTACGTGTTCACGACGGCGATGAACGGCCCGTCGCCCTCCAGCTCCTCGTCGGTGAGCCCACAGGCCCGAAGCAGCGATCGATGGGGAGCGCGCTCGAGTCCCCGTCGGACCTCGTCGCTCCTCAACGCGGGCCCCGGTCGGTGGCGCCGACCGGTGCAAAGATAAGCGTTCGGGACCCGGGGCGCCGGGGATGAGGAGGACCTTTGGGGCCGAGCCGGGATGAGGTAAGGCCGGCTTTGCCGACCCCCTAGCTCGACCCCCGGCCCAGGACGATCGTTTTCTCCTCCGTGAACTCCCGGACCGCCCACGGCACGCCCTCGCGGCCCACGCCGCTGGCTTTCACGCCCCCGAACGGCATGTAGTCGACCCGGTAGTTGGTCACCCCGTTGACGATCACCCCTCCCGCCTCGAGCTCCCGCGCGGCCCGCACCGCCCGGTCCATCCGGTTCGTGAACACCGCCGCGTGGAGCCCGTACTCGGTCGCGTTGGCCGTGCGGAGCGCCTCGTCGAAGTCCCCGACCCGGAGCACCGGAAGCACGGGCCCGAACGTTTCCTCTCGCGCGACCAGCGCGTCCTCGGGCACGTCCGCGAGCACCGTGGGCGGAAGCAGCCGGCGCTCCCGGGGCTCGCCCCCCGTGACCACCTCGGCACCGCGCTCGACCGCGTCCTCCACGTGCCTCATCACCTTCCGCAGCGCACGGTCGTTGAGGAGCGGTCCCACGTCCGTGCGCTCGTCCAGCGGGTCCCCCACCCGTAGGGACTCCGCGGCCCTCGCGGCCGCCTCCACGAACTCCTCGTACACGTCCTCCACCACGATGGCCCGCTCCACGGCGATGCACACCTGACCGGCGTGGGAGCACGCCCCCCGGACGACCTCCTCGGCGACCCGCTCCAGGTCCTCCACGGTCTCGTCCACGATGACCGGGTCGTTCCCACCCAGCTCGAGCGTCTTCCTCGGGATGGGAGAGACCCGCAGCAGCCGCTCGCCCACCTCCCGGCTGCCCGTGAAGGAGAGCGCGTCGAAGTCCGAGCGCGCCAGCCGCTCGCCCAGCTCCCCGCCCGGACCGACCACGACCTGAACCGCCCGCTCGTCGACCCCGGCGTCCAGCAGCAGCTCCGCCAGTCTCAGCGAGGAGAGCGGGGTCTCGGAGGCCGGCTTGTGCACGACGGAGCACCGGGCGGCGAGGGCGGGCCCCAGCTTGTGCGCGGGCAGCATCAGCGGGAAGTTGTACGGGGTGATGGAGAGCACGACGCCCACCGGCTCCCGGACCGTGAGGATGAGCTCGGAGACGCGCCCCGGCTGGGCGTCGCCCGGCAGCGCCTCGCCCCAGAGCCGCTCGGTCTCACCCGCGCACAATCGCAGCACCTCCGCCGTCCGCCGCACCTCGAACCGGGCCTCTCGGATCGGCTTGCCGCCCTCGAGGGCGATGAGCCGGGCGAGCTCCCTCTCGCGCTTCCGAACCAGCCGGGCCGCCTCCTCGAGCACCTCACGGAGCTCATGGGTCCGACGCTCTTTCCACCGTTTCAGCCCCTCCCTGGCGTGTTTCAGGAGCTCGCCCACGTCGAGCTCCGCGGGGATCAGCACGCGGCCGACCTCGGAGTCATCGTAGGGGTTGAGGACCAGGAGCTCCTCCTCGCCCTCCACCCACTCGCCGCCGATCAGGCAGCCGAACTCGCGCTCCGGCACGATGGCCCCCGCCGGCGGGGGCGGGCGCCGGGGCTCTTAACCCGAGCGGCCCTCCGGTATCGTTACGGGATAGCTAACGATCGCCCGTGGCGGGGGGAGGGGCGTGGTTTACTCGCGGAGCTCCTCGACCTTTTCGATGATCTCGTCGACCAGATCCTTGGCCTCGCCCGGGTCGATGATGCAGGCGCTGGCGGCCGCCACGTCGATGCCCGCGGCGGCGCCCAGCTCGTCCTTGCTCGGCACGTACACGTACGGGATGCCCTTCTCGTCGCACAGCTCCGGTAGGTGGGCGACCACCTCCTCGGGGTCCACGTCCTCGGCGATCAGGACCAGCACGGCCTGCTCGCGCTCAACCGCCTTCGTGGTCTCGTTGGTGCCCTTCCGAATCTCGCCCGTGTCCCGGGCGATCTCGAGCGCCTCGTAGGCCTTCTCGGCGAGCTCCTCGGGCACCTCGAACTTCACGTACATGGGCTTGTCCGCCATAATCCGCACCCCCTCATCGGTTCATCCTCATCCGGGGCGTCGTCGCCTCGCGGTGGGCGCCGCAGGTTCAATATAAATAAGATTTCGCCCCGGCGGTCGGCGGGCCCGATGAGGAGGAGCTGACGGGCGTGACGCCGTGACGAGACTCCTCTCAGCCGAGGGTGGTGGCCTTGGCCTACAAGCAGGTGATCGTCGTCCGGGGTGATCTGGACCTGAGCCGGGGTAAGCTCGCGGCCCAGGTGGCCCACGCGGCCGTGGGCGCGCTCCTGCGGGCCCGGGAGCTGGGGGCCCCGGTGGACGAGTGGTTGGAGGAGGGGCAGAAGAAGGTCGTCGTCCGGTGCAGGGACGAGGGGGAGCTGCTGGAGCGATACGAGCGGGCGCGGGAGCTGGGTCTGCCCGCGTTCCTCGTTCGGGACGCCGGGCTGACGGAGCTGGAGCCGGGCACGGTGACGTGCGTGGGGATCGGTCCGGAGCGGGAGGAGCGGGTCGACCGGGTCACGGGCGATCTGCCGCTGCTGCGGTGAGGGGCCTCCGCTAGGACGCGGCTCTTCACCCGTCCGTGCCCAGGTTTCTCGTCATCGGCCGGGCGCGCTCACGTGCCGTAGAACGGGTCCTCTCGGCGCTTGATCTCCGCGATCTCCTCCAGCACCTCCCGCTCGTCTTCGGTGAGCAGGTCCCAGAACTCCTCAAACATCAGCCTGGCGTGCTCCGACGGCACGTCCGTGTAGAGGATGTCGCCCTCCTCGAAGTGGCGGCCCACGATCGGGCCCTCGATCGAGATGGCCACCTCCTCGCCCCGCTTGGCCTCCTCCTGCGGCTCCCCGTGCGATTGGATCTGCTTGATCCGACCCAGCTCCCGCCCGTCCTCGCGCATGAGCGGGTAGCCGGGCTTGATGACGCCGCCGAGGACGCGGACGCCCACGATCGCCGGCTTGCTCTGGCGGAAGATGTAGCCGGGCAGGACCTTGACCTTGCCCGGACGGACGAGCTCGTCCAGGCGGCGACGGCGCTCCCGCTCGATCCGCTTCTCCACCATCTCCTCGTACTTCTCCACCAGCTCGTAGATCACGTCGTCGATGATGATGTCCACGTCGTACTCCTCCGCCAGCTCCTCCGCCTCCTCGGTGATGCCCACGTTGAACCCCACGATCACGCCCAGCCGTGGGTCCTTCTCGGCGACCGCGTGCGCCTCGATCACGTCCTCCTTCGTGATGTCGCCCACGTCGGCGCGCCGGATCGGCACCTCCTTCTCCTTGAACTCGCCCACCACGGCCTCCAGCGTGCCCAGCGTGTCCGCCTTGATGATGATCCCGTCCTTGTCTGTCTCGATCGTGACCTCCTCCACCTCCTGCTGCACCTCCTCCACGACCTTCTCTACATCCTCGTCATCCCCCACGACCCGCAGCGGGGTCCCGGCGATCGCCCGGTCCAGCTCCGGCGCGCTGATCTTCACGCCGGCCGCGGCGCTCACCTCGTCCACCTTCCGGAACCGGTCGCTCGGGTCGCGCATCTCGTCCATCGGCTTGGGCTTCAACAGCGAGCGGACCCGGGTGACGATCGGCTCCTCGGGGTGGCCGATGACGATCCGGTCGCCCGTCCGGATGATCCCGTCGTAGAGGATCGCGTCCACCGTGTGGCCCAGGCCCGGCTCCTTCTTGACCTCCAGGATCGCGGCCTTCCCGGGCCCGCTCACCTCGATCTTGAGCTGCTCCTCCAGGAACCGCTGGGCGAGCCCCGTCACGACCATGAGCAGCTCGGGGATGCCCTCCCCGGTGATCCCGCTCGTGGGGACTATGGCGACCGTGCGCGTGAAGTCCCGCACGCGGTCGAAGCGCTCCGCCTGGAACCCGTGCTGGTGCAGCTGGCCGATGAGCTCGTAAATCTTCTCCTCCACCCGCTTCTGCACCTCCGGGGACTGCTTCTGGAACGACTCCAGGAAGGGCGTGTCCTCGTGCGGCTGCCAGCCCGGGACCCGGTCCACCTTGTTCGCCGCGACCACGAACGGCGTCTTGTAGCGGCGGAGGATCCGCAGGGCCTCCTCGGTCTGGGGCATGACGCCCTCCATGATGTCGATGACCAGGATCGCGATGTCCGCGAGGGCGCCCCCGCGGCGGCGGAGGTTGGTGAAGGCCTCGTGACCGGGCGTGTCGATGAACAGGAGGCCCGGGATCGTGAGCTCCACGTCGAGCTGCTCGAGCAGGGGCCCGCAAATCTCCTGTATCACGTCCAGCGGGATCTCCGACGCGCCGATGTGCTGCGTGATGCCGCCCGCCTCCTTGGCGGCCACGGCGGTCCCCCGGATCTTGTCCAGCAGGGTCGTCTTACCGTGGTCCACGTGCCCCAGCACCGATATGATAGGTTGCCGTATCGCCTTCTCCTCTTCGCTCAACTTCAACCGTCCCCCAACGTCCTTTCAACGATCTTCGCGTCGGACTGCACCCACAATTTAAACGTTGGGTGGGGGCGGCGCCGCTTGAGGATCCTCGTCGCCACCGGAAACCGGGCCAAGTTCCGGGAGATGCGGGACGTACTTCGAGAGCACGGGATCGAGGCGGAGCGCGTGGACGTGGACTACCCGGAGCTGCAGTCGGATAGCCCGGAGGAGATCGCGGCCTACGGGGCCCGGTACTGCGCCGAGTCGCTCGGTAAGCCGGTGATCGTGGAGGACTCGGGCCTGTTCGTGGACGCGCTGAACGGGTTCCCGGGCCCGTACTCCGCCTACGTATACGAGACGATCGGAAACGAGGGGATCCTACGGCTGCTGGAGGGTGAGGAGGACCGCTCGGCCCGGTTCATCTCCGTGATCGGGTACTGCGAGCCCGGTGGGGAGCCCGTGACGTTCACCGGGGAGGTGCGCGGGCGGATCGCGGAGGAACCGCGCGGGGAGGAGGGGTTCGGGTACGACCCCATCTTCATCCCGGAGGGTCGAGAAAAAACGTTCGCCGAGCTGGGCGTTGAGGAAAAATGTAAAATGTCGCACCGGGCCCGGGCCCTCGAGAAGTTCGCGAGGTGGTTCAAGCGTCACGCGGGGCGATGAGCGATGGCGCGCATGCACTCGAGGGACAAGGGCAAGTCCGGCTCCACCCGACCCCCGCGCGTGGCCCCGCCCTCCTGGGTGGAGTACTCGCCCGAGGAGGTGGAGAGCCTGGTCGTGGACCTGGCCAAGCAGGGCTACGAGCCCGCGATGATCGGGATCAAGCTGCGCGACGAGTACGGGATCCCGGACGTGAAGCTGATCACGGGCAAGAAGATCACCCAGATCCTGGAGGAGCACGGGCTGGCCCCGGAGATCCCGGAGGACCTGCTGAACCTGATCCGGCGGGCCAAGCGGCTTCGCGAGCACCTGAAGCGGCACCCCAAGGACCTGCACTCGCGGCGCGGACTGCAGCTGATCGAGTCGAAGATCCACCGGCTGGTGCGGTACTACAAGCGGAAGGGTAAGCTGCCCGAGGACTGGCGGTACGATCCGGAGGCCCTGCACGTCGAGTAGGCCGACCCCCGGCCGAATCGTTACGAGCCGATTAACGATCGACGGGGGTGAAAAGGGGAGGTACCTTGAGCGGGGACCGCTGGAGCGAGCTGGAGGGGCTGATAGGGGAGGGCGCCGACCTGCTCTCCGACCTGGAGGGACACGCGGTCCGCGTGTACACGCACAACGACGCGGACGGGCTCTCCGCCGGGGCCATCCTAACCTTCACCCTCCGGTGCCTGAAGACTCCGGCCATCGTCCGCGTGCTGGACAACGAGTCCGACGTGCTGGAGCACGGGCTCGACGGCCCCACCGTCCTCCTGGACATGGGCAGCGGCATCCTGCGCCACCTCTCCTCCAACCACCCGGTGCTCGTCGTGGACCATCACGAGGCGCCCGACGAGGAGCCCGACAACGTCACCCTGGTGAACCCGCGCCGGTGCGGGTTCAGCGGCGGGACCGAGGCCTCCGCGTCCACCGTGACCTACCTCCTCTGCAAGTCCCTGGTCAAGCTGGAGCGCACGGAGCTCCCCAAGACGGCCCTGGTGGGGGCCTACGGGGACAACCAGGCCGACCGGCGCGGGGTGCGCGGACTGAACCGGATCCCGGAGCGGGACGGGGAGAGGGGGGAAATCCTGGAGCCTAGGGACCCCGCGTACTGGACGTACGGGCGCGCCACCATGACCGTCGGAGAGATCGTGGAGACGCTGTCCGGCCCGGAGGTTCGACGGGCGCTCGAGGCCCGGTTTGGGGAGCTGAACCGGCCCCCGGTCGAGCTGCCCCGTGAAGAGGAGTGCGAGATCGTGGAGGAGCACGCCCAGTTGACGGACCTAAACGGGAAGATCGGATACATCCACGTCTTCCACGACGAGCGCCCGCTGGCGGAGCTGAAGGACCCGCTGGAGACGGCCACCC